>VGHV01000340.1 GCA_016868095.1 Betaproteobacteria bacterium | reverse complement strand
CATGAAGCCCTTCACCCGTTCGGCGCTAAGCCAGCCCACAAGCAACTGGTAATCTTCTTTTTTATAACAAAATACAGCGATATTTGAGGTCTCTCCCTTATCGCCAGCGCGTGCATGCGCAATGTCATAAAGACGTTTCATGAGGATTCGTACCTACGGTCGTGATAATGATTGATCGGCTTGATGATCGCTTGACCGCTGTTCTTGCTTGTCGCCGCCAAACCAATAGGTCTGTGTTTGCACAAGATCCGCGGGCATCAGACAAGAAACAACAGCAATCACCTCTTTGACCAAACGATGCGCGCCACCACCAGCAGCCGGACCATTGGTGTAGAGGGTTTCTACTTCGTTGACAAGGTCCCATGCCATGGCCTCGGTATTGCATCGGGCTGCGACGCGTAATCGAACTTCGTAGGCTTCTTGGTGGCCTTGCTCGATAGCGAAGTGGCCAAGATGGCCGTGCAAGGCGTTTATACCGATCAAGTCATAGCGGATTTCCTCGGGCCAAATACCTCGCAAAGCAAGTCGCTCTTTAACGATATCGGCCGCTAACGCCGCCCTTGCCTGAGCGCCCGGGCCTGCATAACTCATCATCCCTTCGGCAATATAACGATCTCGATATCCGACCGATACCTTATATAGACCTGTTCTTGCACGGCCAGTCGCGCCTTCGGCGAGCACGCGGCCGGGACTGAGCTCTGTTACCCGAACCTTTGAAAAGTCTGCAACAACATCGGCCTGTATATAGGCACTCGGATCGTGAACTTCGTAAAGAATTTGCTCTTTACAAGTCTGCTCATTCACACAACCGCCAGAGCCTGCAAGCTTGGTAATGACTGCCGATCCGTCGGCCTGTACTTCGGCAATTGGAAATCCTAATCGCCCAAGCCCTTGGACCGGCTTCAATAGAGGGTCCGCAAAATATCCCCCCGTAATCTGACCAGCGCATTCGAGCAAATGGCCAACCAGCGTGCCTTGACCGAGTCGATCCCAGTCATCCATCGACCACGCAAATTCATGGACCATCGCAGCAAGAAACATAGCAGGATCGCCAACCCTCCCCGTGATCACGATATCGGCGCCTTGGCTTAGCGCCTCGACGATTGGCGCGGCACCCAGATAGGCATTGGCTGAAACAAGTCTCGGTGCATAGTCTGCTAAGTGTCTGCCCGATTCAATCATCTGGGGATTCTGCTCAAGCACGGCAGCAAGCACATCGTCGCCTGTGATCGATGCAATCCGCAAGTTGTCAAGTCCCATCTCGCGGGCAATTGCTGCCGTCAGTTTGGCGGCAGCATAGGGATTGGCTGCACCCATATTCGTGATAATTTTCGTACCATGAACCGCGCAAGGCATGAGCACGCGACGCATGCGTGCCTCAAGCAAAGGATCAAAACCTGCGCTTGGATCACGCAGCTTTTGTTGTTGCGCAAGCGCGATCGTCCTTTCCGCAAGGCACTCGAAAATTAAGTAGTCAAGCTGACCGCGCTCGGCGAGCTCGACTGCTGGCTCAATCCGATCACCTGCATATCCGGCACCGCAACCCAAGCGTAGTGTCTTCAAAAGATATTCTCCATTGTTTGCACTGCTATGATCCTGTGCATGCTCGGATCGATCAAGCCCAAGATTTCAGATCTAGCCATTGGTCAGTTCTTATGTACGTATCAGCAAGGTCAGTATGTCAATCATGAAGACTTATCGCATTGCTTCCATCCCAGGCGACGGTATCGGTAAAGAAGTCATTCCTGCAACCCAGCAAGTCTTAGCCGCACTGGCAGAGCGCAGCGACGCGTTCCAACTTGAATTTGAGCATTTTGGTTGGGGTGCTGATTGGTACCGCCTTCATGGACGGATGATGCCCGACGATGGCTTGCACTTACTTGCACCATTTGACGCGATTTTATTTGGCTCTGCTGGTGACCCTGATGTTCCAGATCACATTACGCTTTGGGGCTTGCGCTTAAAAATTTGTCAGGGCTTTGATCAGTATGCAAATGTTCGGCCCACCCGGATTCTCCCCGGTATTCAATCGCCCCTGAGGGATTGTCAAGCGCATCAGCTTGACTGGCTGATTATTCGCGAAAATTCCGAAGGCGAGTACGCCGGTGTTGGTGGACGCGCACACCAAGGTCATCCCATTGAAGTTGCGACCGAGGTCAGTGTTTTAACGCGCGTTGGTGTTGAACGAATCATGCGCTATGCTTTTCGTACCGCTTCATCAAGACCGCGAAAGAAGCTGACCGTGATTACCAAGTCAAACGCCCAACGCCATGCAATGGTCATGTGGGACGAGATCGCGGCGGCTGTCGCTAAGGAGTTTCCAGAGGTTCAATGGGACAAGGAACTTGTGGATGCTGCGACCGCACGGATGGTCGATCGCCCGGAATCCCTCGATACCATGGTGGCCACCAACCTCCATGCTGATATTTTGAGCGATCTTGCCGCGGCCCTTGCTGGGAGTCTCGGCATCGCACCGACAGGCAACATCGACCCCGAACGTCGCTACCCGAGCATGTTTGAGCCGATTCATGGATCGGCCTTTGACATCATGGGTCAAAATTTAGCCAATCCGGTGGGTAGTTTTTGGAGCGCCGTGATGATGCTCGAGCACCTTGGCGAGCACTCGGCTGCGAGCAAGCTGATGCGAGTCATCGAGCATATAACGGCCCAACCCCGCTGGCACACCAGGGACCTCGGTGGCAGGGCATTGACCACTGAGGTGACCGCCGAGGCCCTCCGACTCATCAATTCCATTTGAATTGGTTTGAGCACCCTACGTACTATTTGCCTTATTGGAAGCACACAAACGCTTTCATGGGCTTCTTCGTACTACCTGCCCGCCGTACTCGCTGCCCCGATAACGGGCGAGCTGGGTTTGAGTCAACCATTCTTTTTTTTATGCTTTAGTGCCGCACTGATTATTGCCGCTCTCGTCGGACCACAAGCAGGGCGCTGGATTGATCGACGCGGCGGCCGAGTCGTGCTGCCGATGACTAATCTCATTTTTGCAGTTGGGCTCATCATGCTAGCCTTTGCGACAGGCCCCTTGACTCTGCTTGCCGCATGGCTGGTTCTCGGCATCGCCATGGGTTATGGTCTTTATGACGCAGCCTTTGCTGCGCTTGTTTATTTGTACGGACTCAAAGCGCGCAGCCCAATCACCGGCATCACGCTAATTGCTGGCTTTGCCAGTACAGTGGGTTGGCCACTGAGCAGCCTCATGCTCAATGCCTATGGCTGGCGAGGCGCACTGATCGCTTGGGCGCTCTTGCACTTAAGCCTTGGACTCCTACTCAATCGGATGATTCCAGTCGCGCCCGTGCGGGACGATATACAAAGCTATAACACTCAGGCCGACATAAACCTCAGCACGAGCAACAAGCAAAGTCAATCCGATCACCAGACCAAAGCTGAGGACAAGGCGCAGGACCAAACA
>VGHV01000339.1 GCA_016868095.1 Betaproteobacteria bacterium | reverse complement strand
TGAAGGGTCGTGGCGCTAGTAGTACGATGCCGCAAAAGCGCAATCCCATCAGCAGCGAGTTAATGCTCGCCGCTGCAAAAGCTGTTCGTCAGCATGCGGGTCTGATGCTCGATGCAATGGTTCAGGATTTAGAGCGAGCAACCGGGCCGTGGCATGCAGAGTGGATTGCTATTCCGCAAAGCTTTATGCTAAGTGCCGGTGCCTTACACCAGGCAGCCTTCATGCTCGAGGGTCTTGAGGTTGACAGCAAACGTATGCTTCAAAATCTAGATCTTACAAAGGGCTTAATTGTCGCAGAGGCAGTGATGATGGGTTTGGCACCTTATCTCGGACGCCAGCAAGCGCATGATCTTGTTTATGAGGCTTGTCGAGCCTGCCACCAGCAAGGCGGGATGCTCTTTGATCACTTATATGCGCAAGCAAGTATCCGAGAGCTTTTGAGCGAGTCCCAGTGCCGTGCTCTGACCGATCCAACCCAATACCTCGGCAGCACAGGCGACATGGTTGATCGAGCACTTGCTGCATCGCGAGCGCTCGATGACTAGCTTAATATCTCCATCAAGGCTTGGATCGGTTATCGGTAGACCCCGTCCCAAGCCTTATCTTCAACGGTTGCGGATTTACCATCAGGGCTAACCGTAGGGCGATTCAATCCAAACATATTCTCGGCACCGACGACCGCGTAATCCATA
This sequence comes from Betaproteobacteria bacterium, assembly GCA_016868095.1. Taxonomy (GTDB): domain Bacteria; phylum Pseudomonadota; class Gammaproteobacteria; order Burkholderiales; family Burkholderiaceae_E; genus UBA3064. The sequence goes on along the minus strand of VGHV01000339.1, from coordinate 2,768 downwards.
TAGCCAAGTCTTGCTATGGGCCGCATGGCGGCTACGTCAACCCGTCCATCACGAAGATAGTGATCATCGATATAAACCCCGATGACTTCTCCAAAAACAACGGTCCATAAGGACTCGCTCTTGCCCTCAGGAGGTGGGAGTTCGAGGGTTTTCCATAGTCTGCACTCAAGCGCGACAGGACTTTGTGCAACCCGGGGTGCTTTGACGAAACGGGATGCCGCAGGGCTCAAGCCTGCGAGCTTAAACTCATCGATCTCAGGGCCAACGGCTGCCGAACTCATATTCATCGCCGATCGCAATGCGTCGGTGGCAATCGAGCAAGTAAACTCGCCCGATGCTTCGATGTTTTTAAGGCTGTCTTTGCGTCCACCCGATGAAAATATAACCATCGGCGGTTTATCACTTACCGCATTAAAAAAACTATAAGGCGCAAGATTCAAAACGCCATCCGGAGAAAGACTTGATATCCAACCGATGGGCCTTGGGACGACGACCGCCTTAAAGGGGTCGTGTGCCATGCCATGTTGGTTATTTTTAGTGTCGTAGTACATGTTCTAGCCTTGTTGGCGCTTCAAGAGGTGATGTTTAGTGTCAGCTTGCAAGCGCAAGTCACCTGCATAACGTTCTAATAAACATGATATTTTCTCGGCAGGCATTTGCAGCTGGGCAAAGGCCATGCCTCGGTCAAAAACCTCGGCATAGTCCTGAATCAAATCGTCGCGCAAGTGAAAGCGCGCCATGCCGTTAAAACAAATGATCTGATCTTTGACCGGATCGAGTTTAGATCGATAACTAAACTGATAACTCGCATAAGCGAGGTCACCTGCACAAAGCGGATGCAAAAAATCCCAGTGAAATTCGCGGCCACCTTCATGAAAGCGCTCAATCATTGAGGCAATCTCGTCGCGACCGCGATGAACGCCGAAAAATCCATCGTCATAACTTCCCTCAGGATGGAATAAAGCGGCAAAGCCTAAGGGGTCAGGTGTACAGGCTGCCTGAACAAATCGTCCAAGCAGCCTTTCGAACTGCACCATGCTATCCATCAACAACTTGATCGTTCTAATTAGTATAATTGTTAGGACTATTTGGTATAACTCTTGATCAGTTCGCGAGCAGACGAAAGCAGGGCTTTGCCATCTGCGCCGCGCTTAGACATTTCCTCAGCCCATTCATCATCAAGGCGGTCGGTCGCCTGACGCCAGTTTTCTAGCTCAGCTTTTGGAATTTGATTGATGGTGTAGCCTTGGGTAGAAGCAAAGGTAGCACGGCCAGGTACGTCATTGCCTGATTGGGTTCGCCCCAGAAAGGCTGAAAATTCACGGCCAGAGTTTTTGTCGATCACCGCTTTTAAATCATTGGGCAGCGAGTCGTACTTGGCTTTATTCATCGGCACGATAAACACGGTTGTATAGAGCGCCTCGAAGCTGCGATCGGTCTCGGCAACAAACTTGGTTAACTCATGGACTCGCAAACCCGGTGCGACTTCATAGGGAATCACCGCACCATCGATAACACCTTTTGAAAGTGCCTCAGGGACTTGTGGAACCGGCATGCCGACCGGCGTTGCACCCAGCATTGCGAGCATTTTGTTGGTGAGGCGGGTGGGCGCTCTGAGCTTCATGCCTTTGAAGTCAGCCAAAGTTTTGATCGGTTTGCTTTTTGTAAAGATATTGCCTGGTCCGTGCACATGGACTGCGAGCAGTTTGACTTGTGAGTACTCATCCATCGCATGCTTCTGAACGTAGTCCCAAGCTGCTCGGCTTGTCGACTCGGCATTGGTCATCATGAAGGGAAGCTCAAAGATTTCCGATTTCGGAAAACGGCCAGCCGAATAGCCAGCCACGGTCCACACCACATCGGCCACACCGTCTTTGGCCTGGTCAAAAAGTTGGGGAGGGGAGCCACCTAATTGCATGGCCGGAAAGATTTGGCATTGCAAGCGGTTACTTGAATCCTTAGCGATGTTGGCACACCAATCGCCAAGCATTTTGGTGTGCTGTATCGACTGTGGTCCTAAGAAATGATGAACCTTTAATGTAATCGTTTGCGCAGCAGCCCCAGCCGATGCGGTCATCACGGCAAGGCTAAAGGCAAGTGGGGTCAGGCGAATCTTCATTGTTATATCTCCTCGTTGAATGTTTCGCAAAGCCGGATCATGGCATGAGTGCGCTTAGCTCGTCTAATCAAGCGCGGGTTTCGTGCAGCCCAAGCTTTCGATGCAAAGGGCTCTCGTCGGCTAAAAACAGGTAACAGGCTTCATCGGTATTGGGGTTTGACAAATGGATAGACACATAGCCAGGCAGGCAGGCTGTATCTGCAAGATCAAGTCTGCCGAGGCTGGTTTCCGACTGCCCGGCAATCGACCAGCCGACATCGCAGCAACCCTCAATCGCATGCATAACCATAGCGCTCGATTGGGCAGGAAGATGACAGTGCTGCCCCGGCCCAATTCTTAAGGCGTAAAAGCCGAGCATTTGCAAGGCATCGCTTCCTGTTTCCGGGTTGATAAAGGTCAGTAAGGCGCTTGCTTCGCCCTGGGATGCCAAGCGATCAAGACTTTGTCTTGTTTTTTCATAAGCGAAGTGCAGCATCGGATACTGGCTTGCATGGCGTTTTAAATACTTTGTCGGTGCAAGTCCCGCGGCATGATAAGCGCTTGATCGTCTGAGTGGATCCTTATTTGCTACTTGCGTTGGGCCTGCCTCGTGATAAGAGGTTTCAAGGTAATACACCAAGGGCAAGTCAAGCACATCAAGCCAAACGAT
>VGHV01000338.1 GCA_016868095.1 Betaproteobacteria bacterium | reverse complement strand
CATCGAAATGGTCTTCAAGTCCTGCACCGAGCCAATCGCCAGGGGTGTTGAGTCGATAAAAGTCAAAGTGATAGACATCAAAAGAAAGACTTGGCTCATTGCGTATCTCTCGATAGGCTGAACCGAGCAGGTCGGGATGCTGGTCATCCATGACTAGGCTGTAACTATGCATGATGGCAAAACTCGGACTCTTAACACGCTCATTAAGTCCGAGCGCACGAAGCAGATGGCGTACAAAGCTTGTTTTACCAACGCCCAAATCACCATGCAAATAAACTTTCCAGGAAGAAGGCTTCTCAAGCATCGAGGCCTTGTAAATTTTGGCTAAGTCTTGAGCCAGCAAGGCACAATCGTCTTCTTTGTGAAGGACACGTTTGCAAACCATGCATTCACCCGCGCTTGCTTCAGACAAGGCCCACCCCAATCGGCATGACTGGGCAGCCTGGATGCGCGCCCAAGGTTTTGAGCACTGGGGGGTGACTGACATCGATTTGCATGACGCCGAAGCGGGTTTGCTGCAATGGCTTGGGGCCGGTTTTCATGGCGAGATGGATTATATGGCGCGCCATGGTTTAAAACGGGCCCGTCCTGCCGCGTTGGTTCCCGGCACGGTGTCTGTGCTGATGGTTGCGCTGAGCTATCGGCCGCGGGCCAGTGCTTGGGTGGACCAAGCCTGGGGCGAACTTGAGCGCAACAGCCAGGCTAATGTTTCTTTGTACGCACGGGGGCGCGACTATCACAAGCTGCTGCGATCGCGTTTGCACGCACTTGGTCAATCCTTAAAGCAGCATTTGCCAGGTCTTGAATTTCGAGCCTTTTGTGACTCGGCCCCCGTGATGGAAGTCGAGTTAGCCCATCGGGCCAAGCTCGGCTGGCGAGGTAAAAACACCTTATTACTCAATCGCCAATCGGGTTCGATGTTTTTTCTCGGATCGCTATTTCTCAATAGGGCGATCGAACAGCTTCCGATGGCACTGGCAGGGGAGATCGAAGCGCATCAAGCCGATCCGTCAAGTGATCGCTGTGGAAGCTGTAGCGCTTGCCTTGATGTCTGCCCGACCAAGGCGATTGTTGCACCTTATCGCCTGGATGCCCGGCGCTGCATCTCTTATCTGACGATCGAACATCCAGGCCCTATCCCCGTGGCGTTTAGGGCTGCTATGGGCAATAGGATTTATGGTTGCGATGACTGTCAGCTCATTTGTCCTTGGAATAAGTTCGCTGTCGCTACCCCTGTTGAGGACTTCAAGACCCGACCCGCTTTCTTAAACTTATCGCTCACTGAGGCATTAAGCTGGAGCGAGGAGCGCTTTTTGCAAAACACCGAGGGCATGGCCATCCGTCGCATCGGCCATTGGCGATGGCAGCGCAATGTGGTGGTTGCACTCGGTAATTTGCTTGCCAGTGGCTCAGCCCAAGAGCCACTTGAGGATGGCAAGCTGCACGCACGCCAAGCGCTTATTGCCTTGAGGTCACAGGCCGATCCTGTGCTTGCAGAGCATATCGATTGGGCGCTGAATCGCTAACGCGCAAGCTGAATCCAAAAGGGTAGTGTTAGGGTCGAGACGAGCAGCGACAGCGTGATTAACTGGGCTACATAAACGCCGTCACCGCCCATACGCGATGCCAAAACATAAGAGGCGGGCGACGTTGGCAGGGCACAAAACATCACAACAAGTAAACCTGCCGTGCCGCCAAGTCCAAGCGCGTCGCACACCAATAAGGCGATTGCTGGCATCGCAATAAGTTTGATCGTGGTGAAGCAAAGCGCAAGCCATTTATCACCAACCAAGAGCCCTTGTTCAGACCGCGGCCAACGTAAGGCAGCGCCCACGCATAGCAGGCCAAGCGGTAAAGCGGCCTGCCCGAGCCTGCCAAGGCTGGCTTGAATTAAGCCGGGTAATGGCATCTCGATGAATCGCCAGGCCAAACCACCTAAGGTGGCAATAATCAAGGGATTGCCTGCCAGTTCGCGCCAAAGATTCTGTTTGCCTTGTCTTGCCATCGGGTAGACCGCCGCAACATTGAAACAGGGAATCAACACCGAAATCATGATCGAAAAGAGCGCCAGGCCCTCGGCGCCGCCTAAACGCTCGGCCATGGCCAGACCAAGATAAGAATTAAAGCGAAAGGCGGTTTGGACCCCGCTTGCGAAGCGTTGTGGCTGAGTTTGAGGTATCCAACGACAGGCCATACCCATGGCAATTGCGCATGCAGCACTTGTGCCGGCTGCGAGCATCATTGGGGCGGCCGATGCAATGCTTCCTGGAGCCTTCACGATGGACAAAAACAAGAGGCAGGGAAACAGCAAGAAATAATTAAGTTTTTCAAGCATCACCCAGCCCTGCTCGGGCCAAGCTAAGCCTCGACGCAGCGCAAGGCCAGCGAGCATCAGTGCAAATTCAGGGCCGAGGAGCTCAAGCACAGCGCTGCGATCTGTGGGAGCATTGCAAACCATGCAGCTTGCAACAACGACACGTCAGGTTATGCATAAAGACCATGGTTTAGAGGCTTTTTGTGATGCCTTGTGGCTTGAAGACGGATTATCCCCTGCAACCCGGCTTGCCTATGGCCGCGACCTCAAGGCCTTTGCGCAGTTTTTGAGCGAATCGGGATGTTCCCGCCAGCTCTTGGACGCGCGTGCTGAAGATTTGCTCGCCTACATTGCTGCTCGGCATCCGCAAAGCAAAGCCAGTTCGGCTAACCGCAGACTTTCCTGCATGCGTCGTTATTACGCTTGGTTGATGCAACGTGGACTCCGTGAAGACGATCCGAGCGCAGGGATTCGTTCGGCCAAACAAGGGCCCCGTTTTCCACATACGCTTTCCGAAGAGCAGGTTGAGGCGCTATTAAAGGCACCGAATGTTGAGGAGACCCTCGGTCTACGTGATAAGGCCATGCTCGAAACCCTTTACGCCAGTGGTCTGAGGGTCAGTGAATTGGTTGGATTGCGGGTTGCTGAACTATCGCTGCGCGATGCCGTGCTGCGGGTTGTTGGCAAGGGCAATAAACAACGCCTCGTACCCATCGGTGAAGAGGCTCTTTACTGGGTTGGGCAATGGCTTAGTCAGGGACGAGCAAGCTTGCTGGGCGCCAAGAGCTCCGATGTCCTCTTTCCGACTGCAAAGGGTGAGGCGATGAGCAGGCAGCGATTCTGGGTGTTGATTAAGCAGTACGCGATCGTGGCAGGCATCGAGGCAGCCTTATCGCCACATGGCTTGCGTCATGCTTTTGCCACTCACTTACTCAACCATGGTGCAGACTTACGCGTGGTTCAATTGCTGCTTGGCCATGCCGATATCACGACCACCCAAATCTACACTCATGTTGCCCGCGAAAGACTTCGCCAGCTTCATGCCAAACACCATCCGCGTGCCTGAGCAAGGCCTTCGATCAGCATGAGTGCATCCCGACATGTTTCAGAGACGCCTGCCACGCAGTGGTTGCGACGCCAGAAGCTTGCCT
>VGHV01000337.1 GCA_016868095.1 Betaproteobacteria bacterium | reverse complement strand
CCAGACGCATTGCTGATGAAACGATTGAGATCTATGCGCCCATTGCAAATCGCCTTGGCCTACACAGCATTTTCCTCGAACTACTTGACCTCAGTTTCCGGCACAGCCACCCAAATCGTTACAAGATTTTACGAAAAGCGGTGTTATCTGCTCGTGGCAACCGTAGAGAAGTGCTGAGCCGGATTGTTGATGCTACGCAGCGAGTCCTGCCTCAATGGGGCGTCGACGCCGAGGTGACGGGTCGCGAAAAGTCCTTGTATGGCATTTATCGCAAGATGCGCGAGAAACGCCTCAGTTTCTCTCAGGTTCTCGATGTCTACGGTTTTCGAATCATCGTACCGACCATTTCGGATTGTTATAAGTCTCTTGGCGCACTTCATGCAACCTTCAAGCCTATCTTAGGACGTTTCAAAGACTATATCGCCATCCCTAAAGTCAATGGTTATCAGTCCTTGCACACAACGTTGATTGGTCCCTTTGGGACGCCAGTCGAGTTTCAGATTCGAACCCAAGAGATGCAACGCGTTGCCGAATCAGGCGTCGCCTCGCATTGGCTATACAAAGCCAAGGATGAGAGCTTTTCGGATCTCCAGCGCGAGACGCATCAGTGGCTTAAGTCCTTGCTTGACATCCAAAGTAACACTGGCGATTCACTCGAATTTATCGAACATGTCAAAGTCGATCTTTTCCCTGATGCTGTTTACATATTCACGCCGAAGGGTGACATTAGAGCGCTTCCAAAGGGCTCTACAGTGATCGATTTTGCGTACTCTGTACATACCGACATTGGCAACCATGCGGTTGGGGCAACCATCAACGGTGAGATTTCCCCGCTAAGTACTGTACTCAGGAGTGGTGATCGCATCATTGTTAATACCGATCCAATCTCTAAGCCAGACCCGGTCTGGTTGAGCTTTGTTCGAACCGGTAAAGCACGAGCCGAGATCCGACACTATTTACGGACAATGAATCATCGCGAATCGATCGAGTTGGGTAAACGTCTTCTTGAACACTCCATGCAGGCCATGCATCTGCGTTTGGACGAAATCAGCAGCCAAGCCATTGAGCGAGGAGCGCGCGATATCGGCGCGCACAGTGTCGATGATCTGTTTGCAAAGGTTGGTTTGGGGATTCAACTTGCTCCGGCGGTTGCACGTACGATTGCACTGATGGCTGGACATCGTGGCGCGACATCGGCGTTTTTAGCTGCGGTGCATGCCGCGCCTATTCAAGTACACGGCACTGAAGGATCTGCTGTTACATTTTCTCCCTGTTGTCATCCGATTCCAGGCGACAGCATTTTTGGTCATTTGCGCGGGGGACACGGTTTAGTGATCCATCGGACTGATTGCGGTGTTGCAATTCGATCGCGCGTTAAAGACAGCGAGCGCTGGGTAGAGGCCGAGTGGTCTGAGCCCATTAATGGTCTATTTCGGACTGACATTAAGGTAACCGTACATGACGGCCAAGGCGTTCTCGGCAAAATCGCTGCTGAGATTGCCGCGGAGGGAATTAATATTTCACAAGTCCACACAGAGTCAACGTCTGACAGCATGGCAACCATGTTGTTTGCCTTGAGCGTAAGGCATCGGACGCACCTCGCAAGCCTGATGCGAAGGTTACGAAAGATGGCTGAAGTCGCCAAGTTAGTACGCGTATAAAGTTATTGCTGCTATATCTTTTGTTAGCTTTGCGGCTCAGTTGAACCGGCCGTCTGACGCAAAGTGTCCGGCTTAGCGGCGGCTTGCCTTTTTGTAACCGCTCCGCTTTAGGCAGGGTCACCGTATTCTTTGGCAAACCAAGCATAGTCGATGTCCAAGATTTCAAGCTCATCAACACCTTGAGGTGTTCGCAAACTGAGCAAATCTCCTAGCCTTGATTTGATGAGTGCCTTTGCTATCGGCGAGACCCAACTCACCCGGCGTCGACCTGGATCAACTTCGTCGATGCCGACAATCGTGATGGCTTCTGCCTCACCACCGTTTCTTGAGAACTCCACTCTTGCACCAAAAAAAACTTGATCGTTACCGATTTGCAATCCTGGGTCGACAACTTCTGCTCGATCAAGTCTCCTCGTAAGATGCCTTATCCTGCGATCGATTTCACGCAGTCTTCGCTTCCCATAAAGATAGTCACCATTCTCTGAACGATCTCCGTTTGATGCTGCCCATGAAACAATGCGAACAATCTCCGGCCGATCAACGTTTAACAAATTGAGCAACTCGGACTTCATGTTTTGGTGACCTATCGGCGTCATATAGTTCTTCGATATACCAGCAAGCCCAGCCAAGGCCTGGGGATCCTGATCATCAAGGCTATCGTCGTCCTCATTATCTTCCTTGACAAATGCCTTGCTCAAAACTGCCCCCTACTCCGTTATCAAGCCAACGCCTCGACTACTTCCCACCGATTTGCATACGATCAATGAGTATGGAACCGCTACGTTTTGTGCCACGCTGTAACTCATCAGCACCAACCGCAACAATGCCCGCAAACATGTCGCGAAGATTTCCAGCGATGGTGATTTCTTCGACGGGAAACTGGATTTCGCCATGTTCGACCCAATAGCCCGATGCACCACGCGAATAGTCGCCAGTTACATAATTTATGTCATTCCCAAGCACATCAGTCAAGAGTAATCCTCGGTGCATTTTTCCAATCATCGCATCAAGGCTGTCTTCAGTCCGGGTCTTTGTACTCGTAACACGCATCGCATGGCTCCCGCCGGCATTGCCAGTTGTCTGCATGCCAAGCTTTCTCGCGGTGTAGCTCGATAGGAGGTAGCCCTCGACAAGCCCTTTTCGCACAAGAAGGCGACGCTGCGTTTTCACACCTTCATCATCAAAACAAGAACTACCAAATTCTCTCGGACGAGTCGGATCATCTTCAATACTGATGTGCTTAGGAAAGACTTGCGTACCCAACGAATTGACAAGAAAGCTCGCCTGCCTGTAGAGCGCCCCGCCGGAAATGGCTTGCGCAAAGTTCCCCAAAAGGCCGCAGGCAAGTGGTGATTCAAAAAGTACGGGTACTCGCTGCGTCGGTATGGGCCGCGCGCCAAGTCGCGCCAATGTTCGCTTGGCAGCATAAAGACCTACCGACTCAGGCGTTGCCAAGTCTTCAGCACGCCTTCGAGACAGGTACCACGCGTCACGCTGCATACCACCTTCAGCATGTGCCTTGTCCTTGGCAATCGGCGCTACACCTAAAGAGTGACGGGAATGCGCATAGCCACCAGAAAATCCGCGAGAATTTGTTGAAAGAAAATGGCCACTGGCGGTGCTCACCGATGCACCGTCGCTGTTTTGGATGGCGCTGTCTACATCGAGGGCTGCAGCCTCGCAACGTAGGGCAAGTTTTTTTGCACGGTCCACACTAAGCGCCCACGGGTGGAACAAGTCAAGATCAACCACATCATCGGCTTGTGCCAAGTGCTCGTACTCGGGCAGGCCCGCGGCATCGTCCTCA
>VGHV01000336.1 GCA_016868095.1 Betaproteobacteria bacterium | reverse complement strand
TTCCGTTCAGCAAAGTCAAGCCGTCCAATCGAATGTTCAAGCCGTGATGCAACAACATGGCAGGCAGTGGACCAAGGCTGACTTGCTGCGGCAAATGGTCTTGGGTAGTCGTCAAACGCCTATCGTTGGTTCGGGTTCAGAGCTTGCCGATTATCTTGTGAACCTGCAGGTAAGCTGCGACGTTGACGGTATCAACCTATCCAGAACGGTTGTGCCAGAATGCTTCGATGACTTTATCGATCATGTTGTTCCAGCACTTCAAGATCGGGGTGCTTACAAGACGCAGTACGAAGAGGGCTCGATTCGGCGAAAGCTTTTTGGTTCAGATCGTCTGCCTTTAACCCACCCTGCTCGCGCGGCGCATGTCAGTGCGCCCTGAAAAAGATCCTTAAAAACCTTAGACTTTTCTAGTAGGTACTCATGGCACACGTTGTTGATTCCAACACCTTAGATCGTATCTTCGCCGAAGTAGATCGTGGCTTTGACCAGCAAATGCAAATGCTTAGTGACCTGGTCGCCATTCCCTCTTGTCGAGGTGAGGAGTCGCGAGCTCAGGACTTTATGGCACATGCCATGGCAGATCTTGGCCTTGCGATTGATCGCTGGAAGATTAATGTTGACGAGATCAGACATTTGCCGGGATTTTCACCGGTCATGGTTCCCTATGACGACGCCATCAATGTGGTAGGCACTCACCGACCAAGCAGTGGTGTGGGCAATCCACGCCGCTCTTTGATTTTGAACGGTCATATCGATGTTGTACCGACGGGCCCTACTGATATGTGGACTGATCCTCCTTTTTCGCCGGTTGTCAAGGCGGGCTGGTTACATGGTCGTGGTAGCGGCGATATGAAGGCAGGCTTAAGCGCTAACCTTTTTGCGCTGCGCGCGCTTCATGCTGCTGGATTTGAGGCTGCCGCCGATATTTATCTTCAAAGTGTTGTTGAGGAAGAGTGCACTGGCAACGGTGCATTGGCATGCTTGCAGCGAGGCTACCGCGCTGCCGCAGCATTAATTCCTGAGCCTGCTGCTGAGCGCCTCAATCATGCACAAGTTGGTGTCATGTGGTTCCAAGTGCGTGTTCGTGGGAGGCCTGTCCATGTTGCTGTCGCCGGTTCGGGTTCTAACGCGATTGAGTCTTGTTTTCCACTCGTTGCAGCCTTACACCGTTTAGAACATGATTGGAATCATCGCGGTCATGAAGCATTCAAGCAGCATCACCATCCGCTAAATTTTGTGCTCAGCCGAATTGAGGGTGGCGACTGGACTTCTAGTGTGCCGGCATGGTGTACCTTTGACATGAGAGTTGGACTTTTTCCCGGGCAGAACTTGCAAGAGGCGCGCGAGGAAATTGAGCAATGTGTTCATCGGGCAGCGCTTGAGGATAGTTTTTTGAGGGAAAATCCGCCCGAACTGGTTTATCATGGTTTCCAGGCTGAGGGTTATGTTTTGCCGCCTCATACCCCAGCACAATCCTGCCTTGAGCAAGCTCATCAGCATGTGCGGCAAGAGCCTTTAGAGCAGTATGCAGGCACCGGCACCACCGACGCGCGCTTCTTTGGCCTTTATCAAGGCATCCCTGCGCTTGTTTATGGACCAAGGTCACGTGATATTCACGGCTTTGATGAGGCGGTTGAGATCGACTCGGTCAGACGAGTGACCAAGACGATTGCGAGCTTTATTGCGCAATGGTGTGGCTTGCAAAGCATTAAACACTAGGCAGGACGCTATGCAAGGCTCATGGCAAATTGGCAAGGTTAAAATTCGAAAGATTATAGAACTTGAGCGTACTGGCGGAACCCGCTTTATTCTCCCCCAGGCAGTACCTGAAGTGGTGAAGCCGATTAGCTGGCTGTTTCCACATTATGTCGACGAGCGAGGCCGTCTTAAAATGAGTGTACACGCCTTATTCATCGAGGCAGATGGGCTCAGAATCGTAGTTGACACCTGCCTGGGTAATGATAAAGAAGGACGGAGCGTGCCAGACTGGAATCATCGAAAGTCTGACTTCTTAGAGCGCTTTGCGATCGAAGCATGCGATCCCAAAGAGATCGACGTAGTGGTTTGTACGCATATGCATGTCGACCATGTGGGTTGGAATACTTTTTGGGACGGTAGTGCCTGGCAGCCGAGTTTTCCCAATGCGCGTTACCTTTTCTCAAAAGAAGAATACGAGCATTGGGTTGATGAGCGAGAACATGATGAGCAGGCCGCTGTATTCAACGATTCCATAAGACCTGTTATTGAATGTGGATTGGCGCAGTTCGTTGACATGGATCATGCGATTAGTGCTTCGGTCGCGCTTGAGCCTACACTTGGTCATACCCCAGGGCATGTCAGCGTCCGGATTACATCGGAAGGCTCAGCAGCATTGATTACAGGCGATTTCATCCACCATCCCTGCCAATTCGCATTTCCAGACTGGGCCTCAAGTGCCGATGCAGACACATCCGCATCGACTCAAACGCGCTACCGTATGTTTAATCAGCTCTGTTGCGAACAAGCACTGATCATAGGAACACATTTCGCGGGACCAAGCTCAGGCTGGGTCAAGGCATCGGATGAACCCGGGCAAGCTTACTGCTTTATAAGTTCTATAACAACCAAGCCTAAGTCCTCGCTAGGCTTGAACGACTCATGCTTGTTGATCTCAAGTCTGCCATTAGACCAGTCGACCCAATAACACACATCATCGCTTCCTACGATATAGCCTTTGATACGTTCTAGTCGACTTGGTGGGCAAAACGCACGTTGAGGATCTCTATGATCTTGTTGCCATCGATCGACCCGCCTCTTAAACACATCAAGGCATCCGAAATCACTTGGAGAAATGACAAAACTGCGCCAGCGTGGGGAATCACGAGACTTTAGCGCGCTTACCTTCGGAAAGCCCGTCAGTGAAAGATGACGCTCTAAGCGACCGATCTCGTTCGTGTGTGTTAGGTTTTGATTGGGATCTTGCTGCTCTAGCCTCTGAACAAACTGTTGTCGTTTGCGATCTAGTCGGTATTGTTGATAGCCTAGCTCAAATAGGATCGATCGTGTGCGGTCATCGCTAATCAGATCTGCATGTGTACCCATCCATTCATCAGACTGCTGCAGCTGCGCTCGAACAGTATCGCCGATGTACGCGTCAAGCAATTGCTCGCGTATACGGACTAAGTGAATCAAGGCAACCGTTTGAATGGATGCGCCTGGCATGCAAAGTCTTACCGTACCCCTAATCGCTGCAGGCATAGCAACACCGCTACACTCGATGACCAGCCGATCGAACTCGTTTTGACGGGCCAAGATAGTCTGCAAGCCATCGACAAGATCGCTGCCGTAAGTACAGCAAATGCATCCACCAGCGATATCGATCATTTGCCCTTGCTGGGCACGAATTAGCTGCTTGTCGACATTGATCTCACCAAAGTCGTTGACCAAGATTGCTAGTCGCTGTTTTGTTGCTCCATGACTTGATCGATCTGTCGCGCTTAGTAGCCGGTTGATAT
>VGHV01000335.1 GCA_016868095.1 Betaproteobacteria bacterium | reverse complement strand
GCGAGCATGGTTCGCAGAGCAGTCTTTGGATTAATAGCGGTCATGGCAGCACCGGTTGGGCCATGGCCGCTGGTAGCGCGTATTTACTTGCAGACTTAATCCTTGGGGCTTCACGAAGCAGCGAATCACTGGCCGTTTCAGGGCTGAGTTCGCATGCGATACGCTCTGAGAGTCTTGCAGCAAGAGCGAACCTGCTCGGGGCGAGACCTTCGTCATACCCTATGGATACGATGGATTTCAGCCCGTGGCGATGGTGCAGAAGAGTTCAAAATTGATGCAAGCGCGATCGATGTTGCATAGCCAAACAAGCACGCCCCAGTGGGCATATCGTCAAGACTATGTCCGTGCTTTTGAAGCCAAGCAACTTATGCGCTGGACTGATGGCGATTTGATGAAGCAGGCGGCAGCGGCAATTGCTGCTATTGCGGCGTCCCGCATGCAGCAGCTCCCGCAGGGCAGCAAAGTCCTTGTTCTCGCTGGTCCCGGACACAACGGAAAGGATGCCCTGCTGGCGATGAACTTATTAGCTCAAAGCGGTTGGGATTGCCAGGCCATTGAAGGGATTGATGAGTCCAGCCTGGATAAGCTTCATGGCTGCTTGCCTGAACGTGGGCTGGTCATCGATGGCTGGCTCGGTTTGGGACAGCGCAGACCTCTGTCAAAAGAGCTTAGCGCAGCGGTGGATCAAATCAATCGCTGGCGTGTTGAGCGCAGCAACCGCTATTGCTTGAGTATCGATATACCGACTGGATTAAACCCCAATGCCGGCTTCGTCTGGCCAACGGCGATCGTAGCCGATGACTGTGTGTCGCTATTGCTTCCGCTTCGAGGTCTGTTTACGGGTAATGCCAGAAACTATTGGCATCGCATCCACTACGCCCCGCTTATGGCCCCGCTGACCGATGCTGCTTCGGATTCACAAGTTCATCCTCTGATTGCCGATGCTTCTTTTTTCTCAAAGGAACGCCTTGCTTATCGGCCTGCCAATGCGCATAAGGGTTTGATGGGTGATGTTGTTCTGATTGGCGGCGCAAAGGGGATGGATGGTGCCCTCATACTCGCAGCACAGGCCTGTTTGGCAATCGGCGTGGGCAAGTGTTTTGTCTTGCCGCTCAATCAAGCGGCAAGCACATCAGCTTATCCGGCCCAGGTTATGCAACTTGAAACGTTTCAAGTTCGTCAGTTCAAAGCGACGGGGCCAGGCCAAGTGCTGGCGATCGGCTGTGGACTGGGCAAAAGCGAGCATGCTAGACAATACCTTGCTGATGCCATTGAATCACCGTTGGATTTAGTGCTTGACGCCGATGCTTTAAATTTGCTGGCAAATGACCCACGCTTGCTAAAAAGCTTGCGCGAAAGTGTACTTGTTGAGCAATCGGCCCTTGATCATGCGAAGGTGCCAAGGCGTGTTGTCTTAGCGCCTCACCCGCTCGAAGCCGCAAGGCTACTGGGACAGGCGCGCGACGATATCGAGCGTGATCGTTTTGGGGCCATTGAGCGTTTGGTCCAACTCACGGGCTGTACCGTCATCCTCAAGGGCGCTGGTAGCTTGGTTCAGTCGCCACACACACAGAGTTTCATCATTGATCGTTCTGCGCCTGCACTGGCACAAGCAGGGTCGGGCGATATGCTTTGTGGCTTGGTCGCTGCGCTGCTGGCAAGGCATCGCTTGATTCCATCGCAAACACTTGCAGCGGCTGCTGCTTTTCTACACGCCGATGCTGCTGCAAGATGGGCCGACATTGAAGGCCGAAGTGCTGGTATGCCCTTTGATGCCTTTTTAAGCATCGTTTCAAATCGCTTTGCAGCCATGGCTTGAGGTCAAAGCGATGATAGCTTTTTAGTTTGGCATGAACGCCGTCTCTTTATCGCGGTGTGCCGCGGCCAGCGCTTAAGCGAATACCCGCATCACAACGTGATGCAAGCGCTTCGTCATGGGTTACTAGTACGAGGGTTGTGCCGTGGCTTTTGTTTAAATCAAACATAAGATTGGCAATCCGTTCGCCTGTTTGAGCGTCCAAACTGCCTGTCGGTTCGTCGGCAAGCAGTAGCTGCGGCCTTATGGCAAAGGCGCGCGCCAGACCAACCCGCTGCTGTTCGCCGCCTGATAAGGTGCTGGGATAATGCTTGGAACGATCGCTAAGGCCGACTTCGTCAAGCAAGGCAAGCGCTTGCTTTTTTGCATCGCTGCGTCCCTGAATTTCAAGCGGCAACATAATGTTCTCGAGGGCTGTGAGTTGTTGCAATAATTGATGGTTCTGAAAAACGAAACCTACATGCTGACCGCGAAAGCTCGTTCTCCCCTCTTCTGTCATGGTCGCTATATTTTTACCAAGTATTTCCAAGGAACCCTTGCTCGGTAAGTCAAGGCCAGCCAACAAACTTAAAAGGCTTGACTTTCCAGAGCCTGACGGACCGGTGACGCAAAAACTACAGCTGCGAGCTACTGAAAAACTCAGACCGTCAACTATGGCCAGTTCACGATCTGCATCACGAACAATGCGGCTTAAGTCCTTTGCGATAATGGCATGCATGAAAAATCCACCGAATCAAGGAAGCGTTTTTTGGCGCCGAAGGTCGCATGTGATGATGGTCGCAACGCTGGGCTTTATGGGTTTGCACTGTGTTCAGCTGACCAGTGTAGCGGCAAGTGATAAACCCGCGCCGCAGCAAAACCTATTAGCGCCACAGCAAACCCTATTGGTTTTGGGCGATAGCTGGTCGGCTGAATACGGACTCAAGCGCGGTCAAGGTTGGGTGTCGCTCTTAGACACAAAACTCAAGGGCTCGCCAACCTACAAGGGTATCCGGATTATCAATGCCAGTATAAGTGGAGAAACCACCGCAGGTGGTGTGAGCCGCCTGCCAGCACTATTGGAAAAACATCGACCGCGCTGGGTCGTGATAGCACTTGGAGGTAATGATGCACTGAGGGGATTGCCGCTGGAGACCACGCGTTCGCAACTGCTGGCCATGATTAAAGCATCGAAGGCGCGATCAGCAAAGGTCTTGTTGATCGGCATGCGTATGCCTCCAAACTATGGAAGCTACGGCCAATCATTCGAACGCCTCTTCCCAGCACTTGCCAAGGAGCAGAAAGTCGGATTGGTGCCTTTTTTAATGCAGGGCAAAGAGTTTGACTTAAGTTTCTTTCAGGCCGATCGAATCCATCCCAATGAGGCTGCCCAACCCCATATGCTTGCTCAGGCGTGGCCTGCCATCGAAGCTTTGGTGCGCCCAGCCGGAGTCGAACCGGCACGATCGCAATGATCGAGGGATTTTAAGTCCCTTGCGTCTACCTGTTTCGCCATGGGCGCGAATCAGTGATGCTCGAAGTATACGCAGATCACCCGTGTTGTGCACGGATCGGTCTTGAACCCACAGTAAGCCGCCGATCTACGTTATGATCCCGGGACTCTCACATAACGGCTAATCCATGAGGCAATTGTTTCTTCGTTTTGCAGTGCTTGCGCTTTCGGTCTGTATTGTGTACAGCCTATTTGACATTGCCACA
>VGHV01000334.1 GCA_016868095.1 Betaproteobacteria bacterium | reverse complement strand
GGCAAGTTGAACTGGACGATGGCTAACGACGCCATTCGGTCGGCATGTCGTGCGAACGCGATGGTTTTTTTGATTTTCCTTGGTGCCACGGGCTTTTCTTATGTGTTTCGTACGCTCGGCGGCGACGATTTAATGATCCAAACCCTTGCCAACTTCGGCATTGATACCAAGTGGGAGATCCTGGTCTTCCTGATGATTCTGGTTTTTCTACTTGGTTTTCCTTTTGAATGGATCGAGATTTGTTTGATCGTTTTGCCTGTTTTTGCGCCGCTGCTGCTGAAACTCGACTTTTCTGATCACCTGGGAGATAAGGCTTATTTGATGCCATGGTTTGGCACGCTCGTGGCTGTGAACCTGCAGACTTCATTCATGACACCCCCTTTTGGTGCAACGCTCTTCTACATGAAAGGGACAGTCCCTCCCGGGGTAAGCATGTCCGATGTATATAAGGGCATGTATCCCTTTGTTGCGCTGCAAATTCTCGGGCTTTTGCTGTGCATTGCCTTTCCAGAAATCGTGCTCTGGCTGCCAAGGGTGACTGGTATGCTTGATTGAGCCGCCTCTGCTGTATCCTGGTCGCTTCATCCAGTGGAGGGGCATTCATGATTTCACGTCGGCAGTTTGTGCGAAGTATTGGTACGGTTGGGATTGGTGCTTCGGCTTGGGAAGTGGCGGCACAATCGTGGCCGACGAAGCCCATTCGTTTGCTGATTGGTTTTTCTCCGGGTGGTGGCACCGATATTGTCGCAAGGGCTTTGGCGCCCAAAATGGCAGAAGTACTCGGTCAGCAAATTGTTCTGGAAAATAAGCCAGGTGCCTCGGGGACGATTGCTGCCGATTTGGTTGCTAAGTCTGCTCCTGATGGCTACACACTATTGATGGGGCACTCGAATTCCAATGCCGTGGCACCTTTTGTCATTAAGGTGCCTTATCAAGCAGCCAGCGATTTCACCCCGATAACTTATATCGGATACGTACCCAACGTGCTCGTGGTCCATCCTTCGGTTCAGGCCCATTCAGTAACCGCGTTGATTAAGCTGATCAAGTCAAAGCCTGGTGAGATGACTTATGCATCCTCTGGCATCGGAAGTTCGCAACATCTTGCTGGCGCATTGTTTTCACGGATAGCCGGATTACAAATGAATCATGTGCCCTATAAGGGAAGCGGGCAGGCAATTGTTGACTTGCTTGCAGGTCAGGTAAATATGAATTTTGATACGATGCCACCAGTGCTTGAGCATATCCGGAGCAAGAAGATCCGCGCTTTAGCAATCTCAACGCCAAAGCGAATCCCGCAACTCGCAGAAGTACCTACTTTTGAAGAGGTCGGAATTACTGGATTCGATGTGACCAATTGGTACTCGGTGATGGGCCCTAAGGGTATGCCTGCAGAAATGGTGGCAAAACTTGATCGCGCAGTGAAGACGGCGATGAATGATCCAAAAATACGGGCAACCTTGGATGCACAAGGACTTCAATCAGGAGGAGCCGCTACTCCTGAAGAGTTTAAACAGTTCTTGTCGGCTGAATTGGAAAAATATGCGCGAATTGTTAAAGATCTAAATATAAGATCGGATTAGAGCGGGCGCAATAGGGCTATGTCGGGGTTAGCATTTTAAAATACAGCGGCCCCGAATGTTCCCCTGTCGCAAATTTTCGAGAACCATCGAGCTTTTCTCAAGACTTTCGATCATGAGGGGCATTTCAGGCAGGACGCCGCTGCGGGCGATCGCCATCAAGTCGTGCATATCTTGGAGACTGCCGACGTAAGAGCCCTCAATCGATAAAGACTTCATCGTTATCATAGCTGGCACTATCTTGCTAGCACCACCAAAAAGACCCACACAAATCATTTTCCCCGATTTGCGCAAAGCCGAGACCCCAAAGCTAAAGCTCTCAGCAGAGCCTACAAAATCGATGGCGGTCGCCACACCGCCTGCAGTTGATTTCATGAGCGATTTCAAAACGCCCTCTTCATTGGGATCGATCAAATCGCCAGCGCCGGCCTGTTTGGCCAGATCCCACTTGGCTCGGTCTTGCTCAACCACAAAAGGCGCAAGTCCAAACATATGTCTTGCAAGCCGTATACCTGAGAGTCCAACGCCGCCTGCGCCAATAATCATCAAGGCTTGATCCCTGTTGACCTGTGAGACTTTTTTCAAGGCACCATAAGCCGTTAGTCCCGAACAAGCGTATGTACAAGCCTGCTCTTCGGCAAGCGGCCCGTAATCGATCAAATATCTGGGATGAGGAACCATAAGATGGCTCGCAAAGCCGCCATCTCGATGAACGCCGAGTGCTTGTGGTTTATTACAAAGTTGTTCTTCGCCGGCCTCGCAAATCGAGCACTGTGCGCATCCGATCCAGGGAAAAACAACAAAGCGCTCGCCTAGTGATACTTGCCTGACGTCGGGACCAAGCGCTGCAACGGTTCCAGCGATCTCATGGCCAAGGGTTCGAGGAATCTGCATCGCCTTGCCCATATCGAGCCGAGCGCCACCACCGAGATCAAAGTAGCCATCTTGTAAGTGCACATCGCTATGGCAAACGCCGCAGCTGCCAATGCGGATCAAGACCTGACTGCCTTCAAGCTGAGGTAACTCACGCAGCTTCTTGACAAGTGGCTGTCCAAATTGTTCGAGTTGGTGGCTGATCATACTCATGGGCTCTCATCCTATGCTTGGTTCCTAAGGCGCTGAGCCTCAGTCTGTCAAAGGCCTAGGTGGGACGCAAGCTCGGGATTATCGCGAAGCGCAGCCGATGTTCCGCTAAGGACAACTTGGCCTTTTTGAAGCACGATGGCTCGGTCCGATTGGGCAAGTACTTTACGGTAATCACGATCAACAATGAGTGTGGCGATACCGTCTTCGCGGATGGTGCTGATGACTTTCCAAATCTCAGCCACGATCAACGGTGCAAGCCCCTCAGTAGCTTCATCGAGCACAATCAAATCGGGCTGTGTCATCAATGCACGACCGATCGATAACATTTGCTGCTCGCCTCCTGAGAGCTGGGCGCCGAGGTTGTTGATGCGTTCGGCAAGTCGCGGAAATGTTTGTAAGACCCGCTCGAGCTCCCATCCTCGTGACCGGCCCTGCACAGGGCGCGCAGCCATGATCAGATTTTCGCGAACGCTTAAGTTGGGAAATACGCCGCGACCTTCAGGAACGTAAGCGACGCCAAGTCGGGCGATTTCGTGCGGCCTGCACGTTGAGACCTCTTGCCCGAACAAATACACCCGCCCATCTCGTTGGCTGACATGGCCGAGGATGCTGCGAATCAGCGTGCTTTTTCCCATACCGTTACGGCCCAATAAGCCGATGGTTTCACCACGCGAAATTTGCAGATCGATTCCATGAAGAATATGGCTTGACCCGTACCAGGCATGAATACCTTGCGCGTTTAGAATCGGATCATGCATTTGCTGAGGGTTCATCTCAATGGCCTCCTAAGTAGGCGGCCTGCACCTCGGCATTATTTCGGACCTCTTCGGGTGTGCCTGAAGCGATCACTGAGCCATTAACCATCACAGTGAT
>VGHV01000333.1 GCA_016868095.1 Betaproteobacteria bacterium | reverse complement strand
GGTAAGAAGTTTCCCCGATGCTGCAAGCACCCAGGTTCGTTGATGGGGTGCACGTTGGATGACAAACAAGTCCTCAATATATTGTCCCGCGTCGGTGCTTTGACCCACATAAAACACACGCCTTCCACCAGCGCTTTCTCTAAATCGCCCCGCTGCGGCCTGCAAGGATTCATCGCGTGCACTGTATTGGGCCTGCAATCGCTCACTTTCAGATACGGTCCAGGGAGCGACAAACCAGGCAAAGACCAGGGATATTAAAAACATGGGCGTCAGGAAGCGGATCAGCGGCTTGACCCAATCCAAAAGACTCAAGCCAGCACTAAACCAAACGGCCATTTCCTGATCGCGAAATGCCCTCGTCATGGTGAGCAATACCGCAAGAAAGGCTGTTAATACCAGCAACTGGGGGATCGAGCTTGCTGCTGAAAGCAGCAAGAAAATCAGCACATCGGCGGGGTCGATTCCACCGCTGACAGCGCGATCGAGCATCCTCACCAAGGTTACCGTGAGCAAGACCGCAAGCAGCACAACCAAAATACTTGAGGCCGTCTGGCGGAACTCGCGCCGTACCGATTGCTCAAAAATCATCTTGTGGCTTAACCCCATAGAGGACAAAGGTCTCGAAGCGAAACAGCGCTCGATATAATCAGTGCATATTACTTTGCCTGGGCGGGCCGGTAGGGCCGATGGTCGAAGCTTCGGTGTAGACCAGCTAAAGTCTGACTCTCAAGTCCACCCATGGTCTAGCCAACCGATATCCATGCCTCAGTAGCCGGAGCAAGCAAACATGCTATGCAAAACCATTCCCAGCACCCGTGATCCTGTTAGAGCAGCCTGCTTAATCGTCCCGATCGATAAGGAGGGCAACAGCTTTACGCCTCAGATCCCGCTTGATGAGCAAGCACGAAACTGGATCATCGAAGTTGCCAAGCGCGGGGATCTTGGGAAATCTAATGGTGCTTGCCTATGGATCCCGTTGGCAACCGAGCCTGAATCGTCCAAAGCCAAGGCAGCGGCAAAAGCCGATCGTCGAACAAGTCTAGCCAACAGGCAAAAGGCAACGGCAACCAGCCTACAAACCCATCGTGTGCTGCTTGTGAGATTAGCAAGTGAAGCAGACAAGCCCGCCCCGAGCGAGAAAGCCTATGTCGACGCCTGCAAGGCCGTCGCAAAACAACTCGATGAAGCAGACATCAATAGCGCGGTTTCCTTGTTGCAGGCGGCACTACCGAGCGATAAGGATCTGGCTTGGGCGTGTTCTCGCCTCGTTTTGGCATGCCGCGAACAACAGTATCGTTTCGACGTCTTTAAGCGCGAGGCGTCAAAGCAAACCAAGGCATCAGCCAGCAAGGGCTTACAGCATCTGTTCTTGGCCGTCGATCCGCGCAAATCTGCATCAGTCGATACGGCCATCGCGCATGCCATGGCCTTAGCAAACGGCATGGACTTGACCAAGGACCTTGGCAACACGCCGCCAAATATTTGTACGCCAGAATTTCTTGCTGACAAGGCATTGGCCCTCTCGAAAAGCCACAAAATCCAAGTTCAAGTCCTCGAACGCCGCCAAATGCAAGCGCTTGGCATGGGTGCTTTGCTCGCCGTAGCCCAGGGTTCAACACAAACACCGCGTCTGGTGGTGATGCAGTACCAAGGCAGTAAAACCAAGCAAGCGCCGATTGTGCTCGTGGGCAAGGGGATTACCTTTGACACTGGCGGTATTTCGATTAAACCAGCAGGTGGCATGGACGAAATGAAGTTCGACATGTGCGGTGCAGCGTCCGTATTTGGCGCGATCAAAGCCATCGCTGAAATGAAGCTTCCACTTCATGTCATCGGTGTCGTGCCAGCTGCCGAGAATATGCCAGACGGTAATGCAACCCGGCCGGGCGATATCGTGAGCACCATGTCGGGTCAAACCGTCGAAATTCTCAACACGGACGCCGAGGGCAGGCTCATACTTTGCGATGCGCTCAGTTATTGCGAACGATTCAAACCTGATACCGTCATTGATATTGCAACATTAACAGGTGCCTGCGTGGTAGCGCTTGGTGCGGTGCACTCGGGCCTGTTTTCGCCTGATGATGCACTTGCCGACGAACTGCTTAAAGCAGGCCGGCAAAGTACCGATACCTGCTGGCGCATGCCTGTCGAGGATGCCTATCAAGAAGGCTTAAAGTCAAACTTTGCTGATATGGCCAATGTCGGGGGGCGTGAGGGCGGCGCTATCACTGCGGCTTGCTTTTTGGCACGATTTACCAAGTCATTTCGCTGGGCTCACTTGGATATTGCTGGCACGGCCTGGCGAGGCGGTGGCGCCAAAGGCGCATCGGCCCGACCGGTACCGCTACTTGTCGAGTTTTTGAAGACTCGGGCTGGGTTGTGACGCGCATTGACTTTCATTTCAACACCCCGGAGAAGCTCGCCTATAGCTGTCGATTGATTCGCAAGGCTTACCGAGCCCAACATCGCATTTGGGTTTATAGCGACGATGGCGAGCAACTACAACGTCTCGACAAGATGCTTTGGCGTTTTTCGGCGATCGACTTTATTCCTCACGTCATGCACGACCATCCACTCGCGAGCAAGACCGCGATTGTGCTTGGCAATAGCTTGCAAGGCAGTGAAAGTTTCACCATCGCCATTCATTTAGGCTCGGCGTTACCGCAAGGATTTAGTAGCTTCGAACGGTGGATCGAGGTTGTTGGACGCGATGAGGCCGATCGCCAGCAGGCTCGAAAACGCTATGCGCTTTTGCGATCGCAGGGCTATCCGATTCACCACTTTGATCAGGCTGACCAAGGAACCGAGCCATGACTGTTGATGCAACCCCCAAGGAGCAAGCGCTGGCCAAATCCTTTGAGCCGCAGGCCATCGAAGCGGGACTTTATGCGCAGTGGGCAGCAATGGGTTGCTTTGATGCGGGTAAAGACCCCCATGCCAAACCCTTTTGCATCCAATTGCCACCACCCAATGTAACTGGCACCTTGCATATGGGTCATGCATTCAATCAAACGATTATGGATGCACTAACGCGCTGGCAACGCATGAAGGGCGCCAACGCGCTTTGGCTTCCCGGCACCGATCACGCCGGTATTGCCACCCAAATGGTGGTTGAGCGCCAGCTTGAGGCAAAGGGCCAGACTCGACATGATCTCGGTCGACAAGCCTTCATTGAAAAAGTCTGGGAATGGAAACAAATCTCTGGGTCGACCATCACGCAGCAAATGCGAAGACTTGGTGCATCGGCGGATTGGAACCTCGAATACTTCACCATGGACGAAAAGCTTTCGGCCGTGGTGCGGGAGGCTTTTATCAAGCTTTATCAGCAGGGCTTGATCTATAGGGGCAAAAGGCTCATCAACTGGGATCCGGTATTGATGACTGCGGTCTCCGATCTCGAAGTCGTGAGCGAGGAAGAACAAGGCTCCATTTGGGAGATTCACTATCCACTGCTCGATGACAGTGGCCATTTAACTGTCGCCACCACCAGGCCTGAAACCATGCTCGGCGATACGGCGATCATGGTTCACCCCGATGATCTTCGTTATCAGCATC
>VGHV01000332.1 GCA_016868095.1 Betaproteobacteria bacterium | reverse complement strand
AATCCTGACCGCTTTTTGATGCATCAATAAGCCGCCTGCCTAGTGCATCGAGGTAGGCGATGACATCAAGGTCTTCATCACCAGCCTGACTGCGCCGAATATCGCGCATGATGCTTTCGCCGAGCTTGCGCTCGGTCGAAGGCGACAAGCTCTCCGAAGACGGGTCCCCTAAGGTAGGCAAAGCGCTTGGTGCGGCTCGGGCCAGGGACGCAGCCTCTGAACGCGCTGAAGTTACCCCGCAAGCGAGTCCAAGCGACAGGGCGCTGACTACGAGTCGGACCAGAAACTTGCGAAAAACAGCTTTACCCATCTTGCTATGATTGTTGCATGAATGAAAAGTTCCATCAGAACGGTCTCACCCACTTCGATCAAGCCGGCCAGGCGGTCATGGTTGACGTTGGCGATAAAGCCATAACAAGCCGCCAGGCGATTGCAGCAGGTCGCATCCGCATGTTGCCAAGTACCCGACAGCTGGTACAAGAAGGTAAAGCGGGCAAAGGCGATGTGCTCGCTGTGGCGCGGATTGCGGGCATTATGGCTGCCAAGCGCACAGCAGACTTGATCCCGCTTTGTCATCCCCTTAGTCTTAGCAAGGTCACAATCGACTGGCATTGGCTAGGCGACGATTCGATTGGTTGTGAGTCTTGCGTGCGATGTGAAGGGCGGACGGGCGTCGAAATGGAGGCCCTCACAGCGGTACAGATTGCCCTGCTAACAATCTACGACATGTGCAAGGCGGTTGACCGAGGCATGGTCATCGAGGCCGTTCAACTCATCGAGAAGCAAGGCGGTCGTAGTGGCCATTGGATAGCGAAGGATCTTCAACAGGTGTTTCGTTGACCGCTGTTCCTCTTAAGCCCTATCCATTTTTCTTCGGTATTTTGTGGCGACAGTTTCGCTACCGAACGCTTGCGCTTGCGCTTTTCGCGGCTGGCGGCATTGGTCTCATGGGCTTTGAACCCATCCTCATGCGCGATTTGATCGACGCGCTCAGAGCCAACGAGACAGAAGCAGAAAACATATGGCAACTATTTGCCCTCATCGCAACGGTCTGGTTTGGCTCGGCAGCATGTAACCGAATCCGCGAGTGGGTTGATTTATACACAGCGCCCGAATTACGACTTCAAGCTCAGGTAGAGGTTTATCACTGGCTTGATCAGCATGCACCGCGCTTTTTTCAGGATCATTTAGCGGGAAGTCTTGGACAAAAGGTCAAGCAAGCCGGCACTGCCTCGGTCGCGCTCTTGAGCATTGTCTTTGACGGCTTTATCCGCATGGTCGTTGCGATCTTGATGTCCTTCATTGTCCTTGCCGCGGCTCCGAGCTATTTTTTCTGGGTGTTTTTGTGCTGGCTGGTCGGCTTTGTTGGGCTTTCGATGTGGTTCACCCGCCGCTGCGTGCCCTTGTTTAAGGCCTTCGGTGAGGAGATGTCGGCTTCCACTGGGGTGCTCGTCGACATCAACACGCATATGGACGTGGTTCGAGGTAACGCCAAACGATTGAGCGAGCGCTTGCGCGTGCTCGATTCGCTGCGATCCGAACGCGGTGCCTCGATGAGCACAAGACGATTCTTGCTTTGGATGATGCTTGTGATGTACACGGCCCTGCTTGCCTTTCAGTGCGCCTTCATTGCCATGGGGATCGACGCCTTTTTGAAAGGCTTCATGGGTGTTGGCGATGTGGTCATGGTGATTTCGCTTGCGGCGATTCTTGTCACCAACGTATGGGCGCTTTCAGGGCAATTGGTTGGATTTTTCGAGCAAGTAGGCATTCTGGGGGCGGCTTTAGCAGTGATCGCAAAACCCCACGACATCCTTGAAGCGGTCGATGCAAAACCACTTCAAGTGCGGGGCGGTGATATTCGTTTTGAGAAAGTCAGTTATCAATATCGTAGCGGCGATCACTTATTTCGAGACCTCGACTTGCATATTCGTGCTGGCGAACGCATCGGTTTGGTGGGTCCATCGGGTGCAGGAAAAAGCACGCTGACCAAGCTGATTCGCCGTTACTACGATGTCAGTGCGGGGCAGATCTTGATCGATGGCCAGGACATTGCCACCGTCACGATCGACTCACTGAACCTAGCGATTGCTGATGTGCCGCAAGACCCGGCACTTTTTCATCGCAGCCTGCGTGAAAATATTGCCTACGCAAAGCCTGAAGCCAGTGAAGCTTGCTTGTGGGAAGCAGCTAAAGCTGCGCACTGCGAAGCTTTCATCAATAACAGACCCGAGGGTTTTGATGTGATTGTCGGTGAACGCGGTGTACGACTCTCGGGTGGCGAACGCCAAAGGGTCGCCATCGCACGCGCCTTTGTTAAAGACGCGCCGATTCTGATCTTGGACGAGGCCACCTCCGCCCTCGACTCGGAAACCGAGTCCTTGATTCAGGACGCAATCGATCGTTTGTGCAAAGGGCGCACGGTGATCGCAATCGCCCATCGCCTTTCCACGCTTGCGCGGATGGACCGTATCCTCGTCATGGATCAGGGCAAGATTGTCGAAGAGGGCACACACGCGCAACTGCTGGCCCTCAAAGGCCACTATGCCAGCTTATGGCAGCGCCAATCGGCCGGCTTTATCGGCAACGAGACAAGCGGCAACTAGTCGATCTTTAAGCCGCGAATGACTTCAGCCCACATGCCATGCTCATTTTTGGCGAGGCTTGCAAGCTCGTCAGCCGAACTGTGCCTAACCTCAAAGCCGAGCTCGGTCATGCGACCAACCAGAGCAGGCTGCGACAAACTCAATTTAGTCGCCTGATTTATTTTCGCAATTAAATCCCGGTTCAGACTTGTCGGGCCGTAAAGCGCAAACCAGCCGGTGACGTCAAAGCCAGGCACGCCCGCCTCAACCATCGTCGGAATATCGGGAAGCGCGCGATTACGGGTCTTGGAGGTCACCGCAAGCGCTCTTGCCTTGCCGCTTTCATGGTAGCCCTTGGCGGTAATCACAATGTCGAACATGAAAGCAATTTTGCCGCCCATGACATCGAGCATCGCCGGTGCATTTCCACGATAAGGAACATGCACCATTTGGGTTTGCGTCATTTTCTTTAATAGTTCTGCGGATAAATGATTGGAACCTCCAACGCCCGCAGAACCAAAGCTGAGCTTATCGGGATTAGCCTTAGCATAAGCGACAAGATCAGACACTGTTTTAAAAGGAAGATCTTTATTCACCATTAAAACATTTGCATACTCGACCACCTGAGCAATGGGTACAAGCTGGGTCAGCGGGTCAAAGTTATTGCCCTTTTGCAAATGCGGTGCGATCGAAATGGTTGGACTAGCTGCAAAAAATAAATAAGAACCATCGGAGGGCGCCTGCGCAATGGTTTGCGCAGCAAGCATGCCGCTGGCACCACCCTTATTTTCGATCACCACCGATTGGCCGATGACTTTCTCAAGGGTTGCGCCAAAGGAGCGCGCAGCGAGATCAACCGGCCCACCCGGTGGATAACCCACCAAGAGGCGAATCGGCTTTGAGGTCCATGAAGCTGTGTTTTGCGCCCAGGCGCTGCTAAACGGATGACTTTGCATAGCAGCCAGCGATGCGCCTGC
>VGHV01000331.1 GCA_016868095.1 Betaproteobacteria bacterium | reverse complement strand
TCAGCTCAAGCCCTAAGGCCTTAGCCTGGGCTTCTTTTGCAAGCGAATGGTTAATCGCCTTGCCTTCGCGCCAATATTCACCCACAACCAGCGCGTTGTTCGAACTTATCGCCAAATACGCAGTAATTACACCGCCTACAACAGCTAGCCCCGGCATCAGCATCAGTAACCATGGCCAGCCTTGTCGATACCAGGGCCTCGGATCGGGGCCGATGGTGATGGCTTTTGCTGTCATGGTGTTCGCCTTGGCCCATAGAAAGTTGTTTTTTCCATCACTGTTGCCGAACCGTCGAGCGCTTCAATTTCCAAGACAATCTTCGTTGATCCTGCAGGAACAGTCTCACCCGGCGCTTGAATGGCGATCGCGATAAGACGGGTACTTGCGGCATCAACCCGTATCTCCGAGGGACTTACCTGCAAACCAGGTAAGCCGCTTGCTTTCAAGTGGTAACTTACGCCTTGCTCGGCTGCGTTAATCATTTGAAGACGATAATTATTTTCAATCACACCCCCGCCAAGCTCTCGAGCAAGCGAGCCGCGATCGCGCAAGATGTCGGCCTTAAACGGCGTACGCAAATGCAAAGCGGTAAAAAGAGCGCCCACAATCACGAAAAGAATACTTGCGTAAATCAAGATTCGAGGCCTAAACATCCGTGGCAAGATATCTTTTTCGGCGATTTTTCCGGCTATAGCGTTCTCGGTCGAATAACGAATCAAGCCTCTTGGCAGACTGAGCTTATCCATAACCTCATTGCAACCATCAATACAAGCCGCGCAACCAATGCATTCGTATTGCATACCTTTTCGGATATCAATCCCTGTTGGGCAAACATGAACGCAAACCCCACAATCGATGCAATCCCCGCGTTTACTTGCAGCCTGACTGGCTATCGCCTGATCTGACTTTCTCCTTGCACCACGCGGCTCACCCCTTACCGGGTCATAAGTGACTACTAAGGTGTCCTTATCAAACATCACGCTTTGAAAGCGGGCGTAAGGGCACATGTACTTACAAACCTGCTCACGCATAAAGCCTGCATTGCCCCAAGTGGCAAAGGCATAAAAGAAAACCCAAAACGCCGACCAACCAGCGATCTCAAAGCTCAAGAGCTCGTGCAAAAGCTCTCTGATCGGCACAAAGTAACCCACGAAGGTAATCCCGGTCCAAAGGGCTAGTGCAAGCCACAGAAGATGCTTACTTGCCTTGATCCTGAATTTTTTCAGGGACCAGGGTGACTGATCGAGTCGTATTCTTGCCGATCGATCGCCTTCGGTTTTTTGTTCTATCCACAAGAACATTTCGGTGTAAACCGTTTGCGGACATGCGTAACCGCACCAAAGTCTTCCCGCAATAGCTGTAAAGAAGAACAGGCTATAAGCCGAAATCACCAAAAGCCCGGTGAGGTATATAAAGTCCTGCGGATAGAGAACAAGCGAAAAAATATAGAATTTACGTGAGGCAAGATCGAACAGAACCGCAGGCCGATCCCCCCAAGGCAGCCAGGCAAGTCCGTAGTAAAGCAATTGCGTGAACCACACAAGCGCCAAGCGCCAGCGTGCAAACTGACCATGGACGGTCTTGGGGTATAGCTTTTTGTGGGCCTGATAAAGGTTGACCACAACGGGCTGGGGCGATTCCATGACTTACAAACTTCTTTACTTGGCTTGTGGGTCGTTGGATAGGCCCCAAACATAGGCTGCAAGCACCTTAGCCTTGGCCCGCGCAAGTTCATTATCGCCACCGAGTAGCGAGCCAAAAGAGGGCATATTGTTTTGCTTACCCTCAGTGATCGTGTGTTGTATGGTTCTCAATCCACCGCCGTAAAGCCATACATCATCGGTCAAATTCGGTGCACCAATTTGCTTATTGCCTTTGCCATCATTGCCATGGCAGGCGGCGCACACCCCAAACTTAGGCTTGCCCATTTGTGCCTTTAAGCTGTCGTGTGCGGCACCCGAAAGCGAAAGCGCATAATTAGCCAGATTCTCCACATCAGCTGCCGTGCCTACCGCTGCAGCCATCGGTGGCATAACCGCCTGCCGGCCGTTCAAAATCGTTGTAACGATATAATCGGCATCACCTGTACCAAGCCAATCTTTATCGGTTAGATTAGGAAATCCCATCGAGCCCTTGCCATTTGAGCCGTGGCATTGCACGCAATAGGTCAAGTACATTCGCTCGCCCATACCCTTGGCTTTTGCATCAGCGGCAACTTGCTGAATATCCATGCTGGCATATTGCGCAAACAAGGGCTTGGTTGACTCGTCATAACGCTTCATCTCGTCTTGATATTGCGTGGTCTGCGTCCAGCCAAGCCTGCCTGCGTGCGTACTCAAGCCAGGAAAGAAATATAAATAGGCAATACCAAAAATGATGGTGATGATAAAAAGACCTACCCACCAGCGTGGCAGTGGGTTGTTAAGCTCTTCGATCTCATCCCAGGCGTGGCCAGTGGTTGAAACGCCCTTTTCGTTGCCAGGTAAGCGCTGTTTAGCGGTGGCTGCGATTAAGAAAATGCAAAAAGCAATCGACGCAACCGTCGCGCCTGCCACGTACCATCCCCAGCCTTGACTAAAAAAATCAGTCACCACGTGTTGTGTTGTGCTCATCTTATTTCCCCGCTAACGTCTGTTGCGCCGTAGCTCTCCCCTGAGTTCTGTTGTGCCGCAGCCCTCCCCTTAACCCCTGCCGCCTGCCGCGCGCCTGCCTTTTCGCTTAAAAGCCCGTCATCATCGAGAAAAGGGATAGCAGCGTCGGCATCAAAACGGCTACGTAAGGCGGGCGCATAAGCCCACAAAACCACGCCGACAAAGGCAGCAAACGAGCTCAGGGTGACGAGCACGCGCATATCGTTTAACCAGTCCATCACTGCCTCCTAACGCTTAATCGCCGTGCCAAGGCCTTGCAAATAAGCAATCAAGGCATCCATCTCGGTTTTGTCTTTGACCAGTTCAGGCGCTTTTGCGATCTCTTCATCGCTATAAGGCGTGCCGAGTTTGCGCAAGGCGCGCATATGGCTTTGCATGGTTTCCCCGCTCACCATAGCCTTGGCAAGCCAGGGGTAGCCTGGCATGTTGGACTCGGGTACCAAGTCACGCGGATTCATCAAATGGATCCGATGCCACTCATCGTTATAGCGACCACCAACACGTGCCAAATCAGGTCCGGTGCGTTTACTACCCCACTGAAAGGGCCGGTCGTAAACGAATTCGCCTGCCACCGAATAGTGTCCATAGCGCTCAGTCTCAGCACGGAAGGGGCGAATCATTTGCGAGTGGCAGCCATAACAGCCTTCGCGCACATAAACATCGCGACCGGCAAGCTGCAAGGCATCATAGGGCTTAAGACCAGCCACAGGCTCGGTGGTTGAACGCTGGAAAAACAAGGGAACAATTTCAACCAGACCACCAACGCTGATGGTGAGTATCACCAACACAATCAATAAAGTTACATTTTTTTCAATCAGGCCATGATCAAACTTCATGATGTTTTCCTCTTGGTCGATTAAGCGTGCGCAGCGGCAGCTGGAATCGGCGCCTTGACCGACTTGCCTTGGGCGATGG
>VGHV01000330.1 GCA_016868095.1 Betaproteobacteria bacterium | reverse complement strand
ATTCCGACAATCAAAGCCCAGCTTTTTATAATGACCGCAGTGTTTTTAGACGGCCTGCGAACCCCAATTAAGGAGATGTTGCGATGCATATGATTGTGACCGGTGGGTCAGGATTCTTGGGACAACAGTGCATCGCAAGCCTGCTTAAGGCCGGTTCGCTAGAGCTTGCCCCCGAGGCGAGCACGCCGATCCGTTCGATTACCGCGTTTGATGTTGCCGTGGGAAGTCTTCAGCATCCAAAGCTGCACTATGTGGTCGGCGATATTGCTGATCCTCACCAAGTGAGTGCGCTTTTTCGTGAGGACAGCGCAGCCATCATTCATTTGGCTGCGGTGGTCAGCGGCACTGCCGAGGCAGATTTTGACCTTGGCATGCGAGTCAACCTTGATGGTACACGCAACCTTTTGCAGGCTGCGCGCGCGCAAAACCGCTTAATTCGTATCCTTTATGCAAGCTCGATTGCGGTGTTTGGCGGCGATCTGCCTGCAGTCGTTCGCGACGAGACAACGCCCACGCCCCAGGGCTCTTATGGCATTCAGAAATATATCGGCGAGCAGCTCGTTCAGGACTACACCCGCAAGGGCTTTATCGACGGGCGCTCGGTACGTATTCCAACGGTGGTTGTACGTCCTGGCAAACCCAACGGGGCGGCTTCAGGTTTTGCCTCAAACATTATCCGCGAGCCGCTCGCTGGCCGACCGGTGGTGCTGCCGGTGGATGCTTCAACCGCGATGTGGGTCGCTTCGCCGCGCGCGGTGGTGAAGATGTTGATGCACGCGCTAAGCCTTGCGCCCTCGGCTTGGGGCTGGCATCGTGCCATCAATTTGCCAGGTCTCACGGTGACCATGCAAGAGGAGTTGGCAGCACTTGAGGCTGTAGCGGGCAAAAAGCCCTTAGCCCTGGTTCAACAACAAGCCGACCCAGCTGTCTTGCGTCTGGTCAACACCTGGGCAGCCCGATTTGATACCGCTCGGGCGCTCGCCATGGGTTTCTCGCCCGATCGAGATTTTGAAACGATTGTTCGTGCATACGTTGAAGACCATCCCGAGGCGCTAAGGGACGCTTAATCGGCCTTCGGGGGTCATCAGCTGCCGCAATCGAGTTAAACTGGACGGTGGAAAGTGGGTTGGACGATCGCTGGGTGCTGCAAGGCCTCCAGAGGAAGGTCCGGACTCCATCGGACGAGGTGCTGGCTAAAGGCCAGGCGCAGCAAGTTAAGGTTGCCCTCGGGCAGCCAAGACCCAAGGCGACGGAAAGTGGCACAGAAAAGATACCGCCTGCCAGGTCTCGACTTGGTAGGTAAGGGTGAAATGGTGGGGTAAGAGCCCACCGCGGCGTTGGCGACAGCGCTGGCAGGCTAAACCCCACCTGGAGCAACACCAAATAGGCATGCGCGCGCCAGCCTTCGTGCTTGGCCCATCGATGGTCCATCGCTGATTGCGTATGTGGGTAGGTGGCATGAGCGGGCTTGTAAAAGCCCGCCAAGATGAATGATCGTCAGGCTTTTTGCCCTACAGAATCCGGCCTACAGACCCGCTTTCCCCTCCCAGCTAAGTCATTGTCATGATTGACAAATTTAGGGTCATTCAACTTGACCCCGCAGGTCCTTTTCCGTAAAGTGGCAAATTGTAGGAAAAAGTGGCAAAAAGTGGCGCAAAAAGCGATATCC
The DNA here is from genome assembly GCA_016868095.1 of Betaproteobacteria bacterium. Lineage (GTDB taxonomy): Bacteria > Pseudomonadota > Gammaproteobacteria > Burkholderiales > Burkholderiaceae_E > UBA3064. The sequence continues at coordinate 1,903 of VGHV01000330.1, read as the reverse complement.
GATGGCGGTCGGGGTCGCGGTTTTGTACTCGGTGGCGGCAATCGGCTTAACAAAGGCGGGGTAAGTGTGCACACGGTCATCCGGGTGCGCCGATCATTATGTTTCAGGGAACGTCCTCACTGCACCTGGATGCCAAGGGGCGGGTTACCGTGCCTTCAAGGCATAGGGACGTCCTGCTCGCGCAATGCGAGGGTCGACTCACGCTCACCAGACACCCAGACGGATGTCTTTTGTTGTTCCCTCGGGGCACTTGGGAGCTTAAGCGAGAAGAAATTCGTGCCTTTCCAATTGCTGCACGCGACTGGCAGCGGATTTTTCTAGGCAGTGCTGAGGATGTGGACATGGACGGATCGGGTCGCATACTCATTTCCCCCGAGTTGCGACAGGCCTCAAAGATTGAGCGCCAGATGGTCTTCATGGGTATGGGCGCACACTTCGAACTCTGGGATCCGCCAAGTCTTCACGCTCGGGAACAGCAGGCTATTGACGCCGGCATGCCCGAGGCCTTATCGCATTTCACGCTTTAGGCTGGGACGATTGCACAATGTGTCCCATCGTCCGGTCCTGCTCGGCGCAGCGCTTGATGCACTTCGTGTCAAGCCCAATGGCAGCTATTTGGATGCGACCTTTGGGCGTGGTGGTCATGCGCGCGCGATCTTTGCAGCACTTGGGGAGGGAGGGCGCTTGATTGCGATCGACCGCGACCCTCAGGCCATTGCCTTCGGTGCTCACTTGCCGCAGGCCTGGGATTTACCCGATTGCGGCGCAGGCTTTGATCTTTTGCATGCGCGGTTTGGTGCGCTTTCCGATGCGCTTGATCGCTGTGGGGTGGATCAGCTCGATGGGGTCTTGTTTGACCTTGGTGTGTCCTCGCCTCAACTTGATCAGGCCGAGCGTGGCTTTAGCTTCAAGTTGGATGGCCCTTTAGATATGCGTATGAATCCTGCTGAGGGATTGAGCGCTAGACAATGGCTGCGCGAGGCAACGAGCGAGGCGATCGAAGCGGTTTTGCGCGATTTTGGCGAGGAACGGCAAGCGAAGGCGATTGCAAGGGCCATCAAGTTGCGCTTTGAGTCAGAGGGTGAGTCCGCACTCCAAACCACGGCCGAGCTTGCCGCCTTGATTCAACAGGTGTTGCGACGACGTGGTGTGCGGCGCGACGACGGCAAAGACCTGGCAACCCGCAGTTTCCAGGCGATTCGCATGAAGGTGAATCAGGAGTTGGAGGAAATTGACGCTGGCCTTGAGCAGGCGCTTGATCGTCTTGCGCCTAAGGCTTGCCTCGCTGTGATTAGCTTTCACTCGATTGAAGATCGCAAAGTTAAACAGTTCTTTGCGCGGCAAAGCGGTGCTTCGGCCGAAAGAGACCCCATCACCGGAGCGGTGCGGCGTGAAGCGTGGCCGATCCTGTCGGTCCACCGTCACCTGCCCGATGCCCAGGAAGTTAAAGATAACCCAAGAGCGCGCTCGGCAGTCTTGCGTTTTGCCTATAAGAACGCCTATCACAACGCCCAGAACCCCCATCACAAAGCGCAGAACACCGATCACAACGCGCAGCCCGAAGGCGCGATAAATCGGCACGCGATCGGAGGGGAGGACTGATGGCCTATCGCATCAATTTTTTGCTCGTGCTTGCTTTGATCGCTTGCTCGCTTGCCTTGGTTGATTCACAACACCGGGCGCGCAAGCTTTTCATTGATTTGGAGCGTGCCCAAACCCGCAGCAAAGAGCTCGATATTCAATGGAAGCAACTGCAGCTAGACCAATTGCAATTGGCCAAAGCGTCGATGATCGATTTGAAGGCGCGACGTGATTTGGGGATGATTTCGGCTTCGGCTGACCGAACCGTCTACCTCACGATGCCGCCCCTGGCTTTGCGCAGGCAGGATGCATCGCTTGCGAT
>VGHV01000329.1 GCA_016868095.1 Betaproteobacteria bacterium | reverse complement strand
ATGTACCTGTCATTGATATGGCCGTACGCACCTTGTACGAAACTGGCTATCTGCACAACCATGCCCGCATGTGGTTAGCCAGCTATGTCGTGCACGTGCGTAAGGTGGACTGGCGCATCGCCGCGGACTGGCTTTACGGGCACCTGCTAGACGGCGACCTTGCCAGTAATCACCTCAGTTGGCAGTGGGTGGCAGGTACTGGCAGCAAAAAGCCTTATCTTTTCAACGCAGCCAATGTTGCTCGCTACGCGCCCACCCCATGGCACAGCCCTGGCAGTGTGATCGATCGGTCCTATGAAGCACTAGATAGGCTCGCACTAGAACCAGCGGGCCAAGTTACAAACACGCACCATACACTTGCTCATAACGCGCTCATCGAGCCGCCCTTTTATAACAAGCCACACCTTGATCTTGGCTTTTCAAAGCCTGATCCATCCGCAGTCGCTGGTCGCAATGTGTGGCTCGTGCACCCCTGGAATCTGTCCGATCTACCCACTTTCCTGCCTGCAAACACGTTGGTGGTGGGGGTCTTTGTAAGCGACTTTCATCGTGCCTGGCCCTGGAACGAAAGGCGCTGGCGTTTTGTTGCCGGAAGAATGGCTGAACTTGCTGCGGTACATTGGCAAGGTGATGCGGCCGAAATCGGCGCAGCTTTGCAAAGCGCCAATCGAGTACGTAGCCTGAACGATCCGCATCTTGCACCATGGTTGCCGGGCTTGGCCGTTTGCGATGCTGCAGTTGAGCTCTTTCCAACGGTTGCCAGACGCTGCGACTCATTTAGCCAGTGGTGGACACGGACTTTACGTGGTATCGCGTCAGTTTCTGACTTGTTAACTGCTCGACAAGCGCCAGCACGATGGATGGATTAGGCGCAACCGACGCCCGACTTGATCGAACATCATGAACGCCAAGACCCACAGGCATCAAGACGATAAGTTTGGAAAATTATCTGATCAAAACTTGAGCGAAGTTATTGAAATGGCGCTAAGCGATCGAGTCAGTTTTAGCCACATTCAGGCAGCGATCGGAATCAGTTCGAATGAGGTTAAGCGTCTGATGCGAACCCATCTACGGCGTGGAAGCTATGTAACCTGGCGCAAGCGCGTCAGAGAGTTCACCGCTCGCCGCGAATTCTACAAATAAGTCGAGGCGACAATGTCTACTAACTTAACGAATTAACAGTACGGTCCAAAAGGTAGAAAAGTATGAGAGCTGAAATTATTGCATGCTGGCTATTGCTAATCGTAGGTTGTGGAGGCGTAGCAGCAGGTTTATACAGTATTAAAAATGAAAACTTTGGAGTAACGAACGTTTGTAACGAACAGCTTTATCCAGAACTGTGTGGTAATGCGAAATCAGAAAACAAATAGATTTCATGTTTACAGAGACGAATCAAGTTCGCACAAAATCCAAATTTTGTTTTCGCTAGCCTGAATCAGTCTCAAACCGCAAGCGCAGCCTTTATCGGCACTACCACAAGAGCTTTGATTGAAACCAATTCCAAAGGAAGATCCCGCCAAAGATTAAAACAATAAAAATTGTCACAGCTGCGAAGGTGACGGTTGCGATTTTCTTGGCCTGCACGGCTCGATTTGTTTCCATCAATCCAGTCTAGCCGCTTCCGCAGATGTGAGCAGTGAAAAAAGCTTTTGTCCCTACAGCTGTCGCATGAATGCCTTCGATGTAGAGACCAGAGCGATACGCTCTACGATTTCTTTCCATAGTCGTCTATTCAAGGTCAGGTGTACGGTTTGGCGGAAAGTTTGGCAGATCTCGGTAGTGCAATGCTGCTGAAGTTGGACCCAGGGAAATCCTTCTTGTGCTCGAGTAAGGAGGTTGGCTTCCTACATCTGGCGTCGAAACTTTGTCTCCATTTTATGATCGCCGCTGCATTAATCTTCAGCGGAACTTTGATGGCTGAGACCACCCTGGGGGAGCCTAGCTGTGCACAGTGGCTCAAGCGCTCAGCGAAATCAGAAAGTGACCGTGCCTGGCTTTTGGGTTTCATGAGTGGCTTAAACCTCGCTGACTCTAAAGAAGAAGATCACTTAAGCAAGATCGCTGGCCCAAAAGAGATCTTTCAGTGGATCACCGTCTGGTGTAGAGCAAGCCCGCATAAAGAAGTATCTGAAGCTTGCATTGAGCTTTATATCAAAGTACTTCGCCGTGAGTAGTCCACCCTTTGCTTGCCGGTTCTCTAGTTAAGCGAATATGAGCTGAGTGCCCATCAGCTTCAAAGTCTCTTTCCATAATTGGGGTTCGTTGAATTGATTCGTTTGGGTTTAGCTGATTCACCTATGGCGGTGATCACACTGCTCAGGCAGACTGGTACCAAGCCTCGTGTTCCGATTAGGTGGTAGTGATGCGCTAATTCCTGCACGCGGTGCAAGCTACGTCCTTGACTACACCGTTTCCAAATACTCTTCGACTTCAGAGTCAATACCTGCCAAGATAGGTCTCGCTATCCAACGCGGCTGCCGCATTCTTGCTCAAGTCGCCGCCCAGTTCGTGGGTGCGGCGAATCGGAGCCAAAATGAGATTGCTTGGTTGGAGCCTATGGGGCCTCATGGTGCTTCTGAGCTTTTACGCCTTATGGATGGCAAAGCACGAAATTCCCAAAGATGACCGTGACAATTGGTCGCCACAGGCGCTTGAGGCCTATTCGCAAGAGCTAACAATCGTTGGTGATGCTGGCCTGATTGTCCTATTGCTTTGCATAATGTGGTTATTAATTTGGATCATTGTTCGCTGAGCTGTATCAAATATCAGAAGGGCTTAAGTTTCGAGTAGACGTTTCCTGTAGGCTTCCCGAAGTTTGGTGAGCTCTTTGGACGCCACAGCCTTGTTGGCCTTCGACGCTTCTTTTTTGGTTAACTCGCCCACAAGCGCTTTCATGAGCGAACCCATGGCGTTGCGATCGGGGTCATCTGCCCCAGCGCGCAACGCTACGATCAAAGCGTCGGTGAAATCATCCATGCGGTGGATAACGGTGCTAAGAGTCGCCGGAAGTTAGCCGCTTTTTGTTTAGTAGTGCCCTACCATTTACAGCCCCGCCAAGCATGGCAGGTTAGCTCCCATAGCAATTGGTTCATGAAGCGCAGGATGTGCTGATGAAAGGCCGATCAGCTGCGCTACATGGGGAGCGAGCATGACGCGAACAATCATTGGTGCAAATGACGCCAAAGCGATTAAGAAGTGCGTGAGATGTCGGAACAATGCGAACAAATGCCCTATGCCTTTGACTTCCAGCACAACCCCTACCCACACTGCTTCCTGTACGGCAAATCAAGTCCTGATTTGCTATGACAAAAAGAGTCAGACTGTATCTAAGCATTTTCCCTTTGTTTTTCATGAGGCGCTTTTCATTGCATCACTTTTGCATAGAAATACTTATGCAACGTAAAGGGTGTTTCAAGCGGCGCTTCAAATTTGAGCGTATCGTTATCTCGTCAAAATTCATACATTAGTGGACGGCGCCATGCAAGTTGTCATACACCAGCCGATTCAAGCATTTGGATTCAGCACACTCAAAAACCCGCGCACACGCGTGCTACACCGCCTAGGTCCGTTCGAAGACTTTATTCATGCCGTGTTGA
>VGHV01000328.1 GCA_016868095.1 Betaproteobacteria bacterium | reverse complement strand
TCAGGCCGCGCAACTCGCTCGCGACTATCTGCAGAACGAGGGATTAAACAATGACTCGGCAGCATCGGCGATCGAACGCTTGCAAATCCAAGCACTTGCTGGCCAGGGAAACATGCAAGAGGCGATTGCGCGAAGCGAGGCTGCCTTGCAGCAATTTGCCAGGCAAAAGCGACTTGTCCTGGCCCACGCTGAGCTTTTACTACGCGCCCAACGCCAGGCCGAGGCCAGACGCTGGGTTGAGTCGATGCTAAGTGAACGGCAAGATGATTTACGCGCCTGGGACTTGCTAAGTAAAATCTACGCATCCCAGGGGCAGCGTGCGCTCACTCACCGGGCAAGAGCTGAGGTTTTTTGGCTGCAAGGTGCTTTGCCAGCCGCTATCGAACAATTAAAGCTCGCGCAGTCGGCCAAAGACGCTGATTTTTTCCATGCGTCAGCTATTGATGCGCGACTTCGCGAAGCGCTACAGCGCTGGCGAGCCGAACGGGCGGCGATGGGCCCTCAAGCCGGACGCGACACAAAGCCATAGTGTTGCGAAGCATCCTCAATGACCGCCAAGCAAAATGACTGCCTGCCATGTCTTTCTGAGTCCCAGTGCCACAGGTAACCCTCCGCTTGAGGATACTGTGCTTCGTCAATGGCAAGTTGTGCAAGGTCGAGATCATGAACCATCGCAGGGCCGAGTTCGCAGCGTAAAAAAATGCGCCCCTTTCTGTCGATACAAGCGTCTTCAATGTCATTGACCAAATAGCCCGTATGGCTCACAAGGCGATGCTTGCTCGCGTCAGCAACCGATTCCAACACCCGCAAGATGAGCGGTGCGGCATCCAATGAAACATACACCCGCTGCGGTCCGTTTTGCCAGAACCATCGACCTTGTTCATCGGCAGCGTAGTTGCGGCCGATGAAGTCGATGATCGGTGGGCTCGTAATCGGTTCGCCTCGAGCATGTTCTTCAGGGTTAAAACCTGGCGCATCGCGCTGGATCAGGTGCCAGTGCCCGCGTGCGTCAAGCCTTAACCAGCCAAAGACGGCTGGCACATCGGGCCAGCGCTTCATCGCATGTTCGACCGCTTCATCCACGCGAGTAAATCCTGGTCTTTAAGGCTTCAAGCATTCAACGTTTCCTTAAACCATTGACAAATCGTCTTTGGCAGCCAGTCGATGGTAATGGGCATGCCGCCTTGCACGAAGCCAACATGGCCACCATCGTTCGGATAAGCGAGTTGTACGCTTGAATGCAGGCCCGATGGACTTCTGAGCGATTGTGCTGGCACAAAGGGATCGTTTAAAGGATTGAGTACCAAACAAGGGCTTCGAATTGCGCCAAGCCATGGGCCACACGAGCTGCTTGCCCAGTAATGTTCCGCATTGTTAAAACCATGAAGTGGGGCTGTGACATATTCGTCAAATTCTATAAAAGTTCTTGATTGAAGAACTGATGCTTTATCGTATAGACCAGGAAAACGCTGCAGGCGCTCGAGTGCGTTCGGTATAAGGCTATGTAAAAAATAACGCATATACATGAGATTGACGCCACTTGCTAAGGCGTAGGCCCCTGCTCTCAAGTCCTGGGGTGCGCAAATGGCCGCGCACGCGTCAACCAGCCTGCCTGCCGACTCGCCTTGTTCGCCAAGCCACTTCAACAAAGCATTGGCTCCCAGCGACACACCCACTGCGACGATCAAACCATCGTGCCTGCTGCGAAATCTTCTCAAGATCCAGTCGATTTCGGCGCTGTCGCCCGAGTGATAGGCACGAGGCTTTCGATTCGGCAAGCCACCACAGCCGCGAAAGTGAACAACACTTCCTTGCCAGTTCAATCGCAAAGCTTCTTGCATGAACGCAAGACTGTAATGACTTTGAGAACTACCTTCCAGGCCATGAAAAAGTACGACATGCACCGAGCTGCTTGCTGAGCGCCTGTGCGCTCTCGACGCTGATAGGCCTTCCTCGTTTTGGACGAGCGGCATGCCCTCTTTCTTAAGCGCAGCAGCTTCGCGGGTCGACATGACCTCGTCGACAGCCAGCACGTCATCGTCGGGTGTCTGCCAGATGTTGCGCTGATAGTTCACCACAGGCTTTTGGCTAAGCCTTGAGGCAGCTACCGTTTGCACATGCGCGTTGCGCGCCCACCATGGTGCGCTGTAGGCTCGCAGGCGAACGATCGCTTCTTCAGTGCAAGACACGCGCGTTGGGTCTGTCGTCACTTCCTGGGTTTGTGTCTTGTTGAACGGACGCTGCATGGTGCAAAACCATGCGCCAGCCTCGGCTGCCATGCATATAAACATTAGTACATGCCATTTGGAAGGCTCGGGCTCGGCCCGCCTCCATGACATGAATGGTCTCGATCAGGTTATGAACTGCGAGTGTTCCCGCTGCAATGATCTGAATATTGGTTCGATCAACGATAAGATTGCCTTGAGAAAGTATGAGCGCCCAAGACCGTCTTATGGCATCAAGTCCTAACAGACGCGGCCCTGAAGGGTGGATGCAAACGCTATCTTCCTCATCGCTCCACAGTGCCATGAGGGCTTCAAGATCGCCACGGGCGAGTGCTTCGTAGATCGCATCCTCAGCCGCTTCGCTGCTGTCATAACGTAGAGGTGAAAGCGTGCTTTTCATGGCGCAAGCATAGTGTTCGTTGTGCTGATACTGCTCAAATCCCGAGCAAGTACCTCAGGGCTGATGTTGCGCAAGCAATGATGATGGGTGAGCGGGCAGTGCCGCTTAAAACAAGGTGAGCAATCAAGCTTCAGCCACCGGACAACAGCCTGCGGGTTGATAGGCCCGGAGTGCATCGGGTCAGTCGAGCCAAACACGGCAATCTGAGGCTTTGCAAGAGCGGCGGCGACATGCATCAAGCCAGAATCGTTGGAAACCAATAATTGCGCTCCTGCGATCAAGGCGATAGCCTGTGCCATCGTGGTTTGACCGCAGAGATTGGCCACCGTCTGTCCAGGCTTTGCGCTTTGCGCCAAGGCCTCACCGAAGGCTTGATCACGTGGGCCGCCAAGGATTGCAAGTTTTTGGGCGCTTGGTATCAAGCCCAGTAGCGCCTGCCAGTGCTCGAGCGGCCATTGCTTGGCCGGGCCGAATTCTGCACCGGGTGCAAAAACCCAGTAGTCATGCAAGCCAAAGCGCGCTTGCTGGGTGGCAATCTGGGAAGCATCCACCGAAAGTCTGGGTGCTTGTGGTGAGGCCGCATGGCGGCTGGGCGTGATGGCTGAGGTCAGCGCAAGATAGTAAGACACCATGTTTTGTTCGCGTGCCTTGCCGGCTCTCCCCAAGGGGCGCCGGTTCACAAGGCCGTAGCGATGCTCACCGATATAGCCGATTCGGTACGGTATGCCAGCAAGCCAGGGGATGAGCGATGATTTAAGCGAGTGGGGCAGTATCAAGGCATGGCTAAACCCAAGGCTGCGGACTTGCCGGGCGAGCACTTGGCGCTTTCGCCACTGTAGCCGTCCGTGGGACTCCTGAAAGCGCAGAATCTGCGGCCGTTGGGGCATCGCCTCGAAGACATCGGCGATGACGCCATCGGCCAGTACGGCACATCGCCCCGACCCTTCCGCATGGGCGATGTGTTCGAGCAGGGGCTG
>VGHV01000327.1 GCA_016868095.1 Betaproteobacteria bacterium | reverse complement strand
CGGTCCTTGAGCGTATCTCTGCCGATGCAAAGCAACGACGACATGAAAAGGTCAAGTCGCAACGGGCACTTGGATCACCGACAAAACTTCGTGACCCAAAGGCCCAGGCTTCGATGAGCCGAACCCCCAAGCTTTGATGAGCCGACCGCCCAAGCTTTGATGAACCGAACGCCCCAAGTCGGGTAATCCCGGCTCGCCTATAATGCCGCTTTGTGCCGAGGGTTGCCATGAGATTGATCAAGCGGGCCTTAACCTTTGATGATGTATTACTTGTTCCCGCGTACTCGAACCTGCTTCCTCGCGATGCCGAACTTAAAACCTCGCTTTCGCGAAGCATACAGCTGCAGATCCCACTGATTTCTGCAGCCATGGACACGGTAACCGAGGCGCGCCTGGCGATTGCCATGGCTCAAGAGGGTGGCATTGGCATGATTCACAAGAATTTGTCGCCCCTAGCGCAGGCGGCAGAGGTGCGTCGCGTCAAACGCTATGAGTCTGGTATCGTTTCTGATCCTATTACAGTTGGCCCTGAAATGCCTATCCATGCCGTACTAGAAATTAGTAGGCAGCACAAGATCTCAGGCTTGCCGGTTGTGCAAGGTAAAGTTGTTATAGGTATAGTCACTAATCGGGACCTGCGTTTTGAAACCCGATTGGATGATCCGGTAAGTAGCATAATGACGCCGGGCGATCGGCTTGTTACCGTTGCCGAAGGCGCTAGCCTTGAAGAGGCCCAGGCCCTGATGCACAAACATCGGATTGAGCGCGTTCTTGTGGTGAACGCTGAGCGTGAATTGCGTGGCCTGATTACGGTGAAGGACATCTTGAAGGCAACCGAGCATCCCTTGGCAGCAAAGGATCGACAAGGGAAATTGCGCGTAGGTGCTGCCATTGGCACCGGTGCAGATAGTGAGGAAAGGGCAGAGCGACTTGTTGCTGCCGGCGTTGATGTGCTGGTCGTCGATACGGCGCATGGCCACTCGCAAGGCGTGATCGACCAGGTCAGGCGCGTGAAGAAGCATTACCCATCTGTGGATGTGATAGGCGGCAATATCGCCACCGGGGAAGCAGCTATTGCCTTGCTTGAAGCAGGCGCTGATGCTGTGAAGGTTGGCATTGGACCAGGATCAATTTGCACGACACGCATTGTGGCCGGCGTTGGAGTACCGCAGATCTCTGCGATTGCGGATGTGGCTGCCGCACTAGGCACGAGCGGCGTGCCACTGATTGCTGATGGCGGTGTACGTTTTTCGGGGGACATCGCAAAAGCGATCGCTGCGGGGGCATCGTCTGTGATGATGGGTTCGATGTTTGCCGGTACTGAAGAGGCGCCAGGTGAGGTCATTCTCTACCAAGGTCGTTCGTACAAAAGTTATCGCGGTATGGGTTCCTTGGGTGCCATGCAAGAGGGTGCGGCCGATCGCTATTTTCAGGATGCCTCAGCAAACATCGAAAAACTAGTACCCGAAGGTATCGAGGGCCGCGTGCCCTACAAAGGATCAATTCTGTCGATTCTTCACCAACTTTGCGGCGGCATTCGCGCGAGTATGGGCTATTGCGGCTGTCGTGATTTAAGTGATATGAGAACTAAAGCGCAATTTGTAGAAATCACATCGGCTGGGATGCGTGAGTCGCATGTTCATGATGTGCAAATCACCAAAGAAGCCCCCAATTATCATCATGACTGAAGCTAGAACAGACCGTCGAGATGGCAGGGGAGCGTCTGGTCGAGCTAGTCTTAGCCATGAAAAACTATTAATTCTAGATTTTGGATCTCAAGTCACGCAGTTGATTGCCCGCCGTGTTCGCGAATCGAAGGTCTATTGCGAGATACATCCAGCTTCAATGTCTGCAGCCGAAATCGCCGCGTTTAGGCCAAAAGGCATCATCCTATCGGGTGGTCCCAATTCAGCCTACGAGCACAACACCGACATTGCCGATCCGACTGTATTTCAGCTTGGCGTACCCGTGCTCGGTATTTGCTATGGCATGCAAACCATGGCACAGCAACTCGGTGGTACGGTCCAAGCCAGTGATACCCGTGAATTTGGTTCGGCAATGGTTCGTGCGCGCGGCCACAGTCAACTGCTCAAGGACATCGCTGATGCGGTCAACAGCGAGGGGCACGGCCTGCTTAAGGTGTGGATGAGCCATGGCGATAAGGTCACCCGCTTGCCAGACGGTTTTAAATTGATCGCCTCAACCGAAAGTTGCCCGATCGCCGGCATGGCCGATGAGGTACGCGGCTTTTACGGCTTGCAGTTTCACCCGGAAGTTACGCACACGCTTCAAGGTAAGGCGATGATTGACCGCTTTCTGAAACAGATCTGCGGTTTTAGTGGCGATTGGGCGATGGCTCGCTTCGCCGAAGAAATGATCGAACAAATTCGCGAGCAAGTCGGACAGGACCGAGTCATCCTTGGCCTTTCTGGCGGGGTTGATTCGTCAGTTGCTGCGGCGCTTATTCATCGGGCGATTGGCGAGCAACTTCAGTGCGTTTTTGTTGATACCGGTCTTTTGCGTTTGGGAGAGGCTGATCAGGTTCGAGAGACTTTTGGCCAGCACTTTGGCATGAAGCTCACTGCTGTTGATGCCAGCGAGCAATTTATGCTGGCCTTAGCGGGTAAAACGGATCCTGAGGAAAAACGCAAAATCATCGGCAGGCTTTTTGTTGAAGTCTTTCAGCAGGAGGCTGCGAAGTATCCCGATGCGCGATGGCTTGCTCAGGGGACGATTTATCCCGATGTGATTGAGTCAGCCGGCACCAAGCATGGCAAAGCAAGTAAGATTAAGTCGCACCATAACGTTGGCGGACTGCCTGATTCCTTGCACTTGGCTTTGCTTGAGCCCCTGAGAGAGCTCTTCAAAGATGAAGTGCGGGCACTTGGGCTTGAACTGGGCTTGCCTCGAGACATGGTTTTTCGGCACCCTTTTCCTGGCCCAGGGCTCGGGGTGAGAATCCTTGGCGAAGTTAAACGGGAGTTTGCCGATTTGCTTCGAAGGGCCGACGCTTTATTTATTAGCGAACTTCGCTCGTATGTTGATCCGACCGATGGGCTTCATTGGTATGACAAGACTTCACAGGCCTTTGCGGTCTTTTTGCCGGTTAAGTCTGTCGGTGTGATGGGCGATGGCAGAACCTATGAATATGTGGTTGCATTGAGAGCTGTGCAGACGCAAGATTTTATGACGGCACACTGGGCTCCCTTACCCCACGACTTGTTGGCCTCAGTGTCCAATCGAATCATCAACGAGGTGCGAGGTATTAATCGCGTGGTCTACGATATATCGGGTAAACCACCGGCGACTATTGAGTGGGAGTAGTTTTTTAGACCTAAGTCACTGATTTATAAGGGTTTTTTAGTTACACAAAACTTTCACAAATCAAATAAGTCGTTGATTTTATTAGGCGTTGAAATTACAGTTACACGTAAAGCTACACAACGCTGTAGCTATTCAAAATCGTACGTAACATCCACGCCATATGCCGCTCAAAAAACAGCCAAACGAAGCCAATGAAATAGCCATATACGACGAAGCCTTAATTTACCAAAGAGGTGAATATTGGCAGATGCGTATGTGGTTGGCTAAGGAAAAGAAGTACGCACGT
>VGHV01000326.1 GCA_016868095.1 Betaproteobacteria bacterium | reverse complement strand
CGGGCGGGTTTTCCGTCGGAGCGTCATTGCCCGGCGTAAGCGATCCAAGCCAAGGTGGATTTTCAGGTCCCGATTGGATGATCCCGGCCTTGGTTTTTCTCATCAAGATCATCAGTTCGCCGGCCGCACTTTCAATCCTCGGTTGGGTGCTTGGCTTGTTGGCAGCGCTGCCTTTGTCCTGGCTTTTTGTTTTGCTGATTTCGGGGCTTTTTGTAACACCGGTTATTCGCGCCGATCTTTTGCGAAGCGAATACCCCGAGCTTCAACACCGCAAGGCTGGTGGATGGTTTGGCGAAATGGGACAAACGGTCTGGATATTCGCACGATTTGCGCTGGGTCTTTTGCTCTTATTGCCGCTGTGGTTTTTTGCACCCTGGCTCGCAAGTGTTTGCTTTATCGCACTGATGGCATGGTCGACCGCTTCGGTGTTTTTAATCGATTGCCTCTCGGGTCTCAGCACAGCCCCTCAGCGTAAAGCGCTCGCGCAGGCTGAGCGTCCCGGCTTGTGGCTTCTTGGCGGCATGGTTTCGGCCATGGGCAGTTTCCCGCTGATGTGGTTGCTTGCGCCAATTTTCGCTTCGGTAGTCTTCGGTCACTTCACGCTCTCGCGTCTGAATACCGCGGATGGCGATGGCAATGAGACTGGAAATTTAGACCTGCCCACCATCAGGATAAAGCCATGAGCCGGAAGCTCTCGGCATTAGGATGAAGACATGACCACGACCAAAAGCCAAGCCACGCCTAATCAAGCTCAATCAACGCCGGGTGTTGGTTTGATCATTATTGGCGACGAAATTCTTTCAGGCAAACGCCAGGACAAACATTTCTCAACCATCCTGCAAAAACTTAACGATCGAGGTATTGGGCTTGACTGGGTCCAGTACCTTGGTGACGATAGGCAGCGCCTGGCCCAATGCCTCAAGCAAAGTTTCGAGCGTGGTGATTGGGTCATCAGCTGCGGCGGGATCGGCGCAACGCCTGATGACCACACCCGCCAAGCCGCGGCTTCAGCCTTAGCCCTTGACATGGTCTTGCATCCCGAAGCAAAGCAACTCATCACCGAGCGCTGCGTCGATATGGCGGCAGAGGGGCGGGGTAGCGCTGATATGAGTATTCCTGAAAATCAGCAAAGGCTGAAAATGGGTGAGTTCCCATCAGGCGCATCGATCATTCCTAATCCCTACAACAAGATTCCAGGATTTTCGATCCGTAATCATTACTTTGTACCGGGATTTCCAGTCATGGCCTGGCCAATGGTTGATTTGGTGCTTGATCAGTGCTGGCGAGCACTGCATCATCGAGTCCAATATGAAGAGCGGTCTTTTATCGTCTATGAACTACCGGAATCTTTGGCAACACCTGTGATGGAGTCCGTGGAACGCAGTTTTCCTGGTGTCAAGGTTTTTAGTCTTCCTTCGATGGGCGGCGAGGGCGAGCGGCGCCATATCGAGCTTGGCGTTAAGGCCGATCCCTCGCATATCGATCAGGCCTTTGAAGCACTCAAGGAAGGCATTGAGGCATTACGTTCAGGCTCACGCTAAGCCTCGTTTTATGGGAGTAACCGAAGCATGAACCACCCCAATGAGCTTCGCATGAAGCAAATTTCGCTCGATGACCGTTATGAGGCTCCTGAGGGCCTTGTCTATCTAACAGGCACGCAGGCGCTGGTGCGCTTGCCGATGATGCAAAGGCAACGTGATCAGGCTGCTGGCCTTAATACAGCCGGATACATCAGCGGTTATCGAGGGTCGCCTGTCGGCGGCTATGATCAGGCGCTTTATAAGGCTGCCAAGCAGCTCAAAGCGCATCACATCAAGTTTCAGCCTGGGCTGAATGAAGATCTTGCGGCGACCGCCTTGTGGGGTACGCAGCAGTTACATATTCACGGCGACGGAAAGTACGACGGCGTGTTTGGCATCTGGTACGGCAAAGGTCCTGGGGTTGATCGAAGTGGGGATGTGCTCAGGCATGCTAATCAGGCGGGTACCTCCCCGCATGGCGGTGTTTTGGCAATTGCCGGCGATGATCACGGCGCCAAGTCCTCAACCGTCGCTGCTCAAGTTGACCATATCTTCATCGCCGTATCGATGCCGGTGCTGGCACCGGCAACCGTCCAAGACTATATTGATTACGGTTTACACGGCTTTGCGATGTCTCGATTTGCCAGCGTGTGGGTGGCGATCAAGGCGGTGACCGATACTATTGAAGCCGCTGGCATTGTTGATGTCAGTCCCACGCGGATCCTGCCCGTTTTCCCGGCAGGTATTGAATGGCCAGCCGGGGGTATTCATGGGCGCTGGCCCGAAGAGCCATTTCCAAAGCTCGAAGAGCGTCTTGTCCGTTACAAGGTGCCTGCCGTACTCGCCTATGCACGTGCTAATCGCCTTGATCGCAACGTCTTCGGTGTTGCCGATCTCGAACGCGGTGGCGCCCCAGCACGCCTTGCGATTGTGTCAAGCGGTAAGGCTTGGTTAGACAGCATGCAAGCGCTTCAAGATCTCGGCATTGATCAGGCGAGCGCTGAACGTATCGGTCTTAAGGTCTTCAAAGTCGCCATGCCTTGGCCGCTTGAGCCAAGTGGCGCTGCAGCCTTTGTGGAAGGCGCCGAGGAAGTCATGGTGATCGAAGAAAAGCGCTCACTTATCGAAAGCCAGTTGAAGGAGCAGTGTTACGGCAAGGCCGATGTGCCGGTCATTGTGGGTAAACGAGACCGCAATGGTCAAGCCTTTGTGCCAGAGGCTGGTGAGTTGTCGCCCACTCTGAGTGCGAAGTTGATTGCACAGCGCTTATTGCCGCGGCTTGACCCGTCAGATCCGCATCAGGCAGCGGTGATTGCCAGCGTCAATCGGTATTTACAAGCCTTGGAAACTCGTGAGCAAGGGAGCGGAAAAAGCTTCCAAACTATTGAAAGAATTCCTTATTTTTGCTCAGGCTGTCCACATAACTCCTCCACCAAAGTACCCGATGGTTCGCGTGCTCATGCAGGCATCGGCTGCCATTACATGGCCATGTGGATGGACCGTTCCACAAGCACCTTTTCGCAAATGGGTGGCGAGGGGATGACCTGGGTAGGTCAGGCACCCTTTAGCAAGACCGAACATGTCTTCCAAAACCTCGGTGATGGAACTTTTTTCCATTCGGGATCCTTAGCGATTCGCCACGCCCTGGCGAGCCGTACCCGCATCACCTTTAAGATCCTCTTTAACGATGCGGTGGCGATGACCGGTGGCCAGCGTCACGATGGGCTTCTCAGCCCGCAAATGATTGCTCAGCTTGTTCGTGCCGAGGGTGTTGAACGTATCGAAGTTGTAAGCGACGAACCCGAGAAATATCCGGCCGGTTATTTCCCATCGAATGTATCGGTACATCATCGTCGCGAGCTTGATGCGGTGCAGCGAGGACTGAGGGAATTCGGTGGTGTTTCGGTGCTCATTTATGACCAAACCTGTGCGGCGGAGAAGCGCCGGCGACGAAAGCGTGGCGCGTTTCCGGATCCACAACGCAGAGCCTTCATCAATGATGCCGTTTGCGAGGGTTGTGGTGACTGTGGTGTTCAAGCCAATTGCGTGTCGATTGAGCCGCTTGAAACCGATATGGGCCGCAAGCGGCGGATCAATCAAAGCAGCTGCAATAAGGACTTCTCCTGTGTGGAGGGCTTTTG
>VGHV01000325.1 GCA_016868095.1 Betaproteobacteria bacterium | reverse complement strand
TTTTACTGGTTCTTGAAATAACGTCCAAAGCACGCCTTCGGAACAAGGCGGCGTTGTCAGTGAACCCATAAACTGGAAGTAGGCTCGTTCCTTTGGCAGCAATTGATTCATATCGAGCGAAGCAGACTTGGGTTCGACTGTATCCCCTTTGCTCAAGGGAAGGTGTGCCCACAAATAATCCATTGCTGGGTTCATCCCTCCTGCGTCAAGCAAGACACCAATCAACGCAAGTCTACCTTCTGAACTTTTGTGTATAAAATTAATATTCATCGGATAATTACGAAAATTAATTCGATGTTCACTCGGTGCATGAAAATTAAACTGCTGCAAATCATAACGAGTACCGCGGATAATCACGTAGTTTTCGCCTGAAGGGGTGACTTGCAGCGTATGCCCATTGTGTTCAAAGCGAAATGGCGAAGGCTGATATTTAAATTGTATCGATTCAAGTTCTGAAGCGATCACTTCACGATCCATGATATTGACAGGCGACTGGGTCTTACCTTGGCTGCACTTAACATTTTCCGGCGCAAGTGCGGCCCAGCGCTCAGGGCCATGTGCGCCTTCATAAGTCCAATGCGCAGCCTTACCTTTACCCTCAGCGAGCACCTGCGAACCCAATCCAGCGGCCAGCGCAAGTGCAAACCAATACTTAAGTGATTTCATATCATCGACCCTTTCGAAAAATATATTTGCCTGCTATACCTGCGCCCGAGCGACAACGCCAGCGACGAGGCGAGTGAGCGCTTTCGCGTATGCAATGTCTAAGAATTCGTTAGGACCGTGGGCGTTTGACTGCGGTCCAAGTACCCCTGTTATCAAAAACTGGGCCTCTGGAAAATACCGTCCCAACATATTCATAAAGGGTATCGTGCCTCCCTCGCCCATGTACGCAGCCGGTTTTGCAAAGGTTTGTAACGATAAATCATTAAGTAGTGCGCTTAGTCCTGCGGGCATGGCTGGTGCATGCCATCCCGAGGCAGCCCAGTCAGCCTCAAAGTTCACCCGTGCTTGATAAGGTGCATCACGCTCGAGCATTTGCTTGAGTTCCCGGCTAGCAAGCTCAGCATCAACCGTTGGTGGTATCCGCATCGATAGCTTTAAGACCGTCTTTGGTCTCAGCACGTTTCCTGCCATATCGAGCGATGGCAATGATGCAGCACCTGTCACTGAAAGCGCGGGTCTCCAGGTGCGATTGAGGATGGCCTCGACGGGATCGGTACTCGTCGGTTGTGCGCTTAGGCAAGCCTGATCGTGACCGGCAGGCGCATGCGAGCAACTCACCCAGGGAAACTGCTTCCAAATCATATCTCCAAGAATCGCACCTGCCTGCCTCGCCTGTTCAACTCGCTCCGGGGGTATTGATGCATGGAAGACCTCGGCAAGCACGCGTCCGCTGTCGACATCATCAAGACGGTTAAGCAATTTTCGAGCAATCCGAAAAGACGATGGGACGATGCCACTTGCACTGCCAGAATGAACGCCCTCATCGAGAATTTCAACCGAAAGCACACCGCCAACAAGCCCTCGAAGTGAGGTGGTCACCCAAAGCTGCTCGTAGTTTCCACAGCCCGAATCAAGGCCAATGACAAGACTCACCTGACCTAAGCGACTCTTTAAATGCTCAATATACGCAGGTAAGTCAGGCGATCCACTTTCTTCACAGGTCTCAATCAGCCCAACACATCTTGGCCTTGGAATCGACTGGCGGTCAAGGCTGGCGAGCGCAGCCATGGCAGCGTAAATCGCATAACCATCATCTGCGCTACCTCGCCCATAAAGCCTTCCTTGTTCAATCACGGGCTTCCAGGGTCCAAGATGGTCTCGCCACCCGGTCATCTCGGGCTGCTTATCGAGATGTCCATAAAAAAGAATGGTTCGATCGGCGCTTTGCCCACCCGTCGCTGGTACATCAAAGAAGATACAGGGTGTTTTTCCTTCAAGCTCGATCATTTCAAGCTTCATCCCCGCGAGCACTGGGGTTTCGCCCTCCTTGCTTGCTTGAGCTCGACACCAGGCGTGCGCCATTGCAACAACGGCTTGCAAATGGCCATGTGCATCCCAGCTTGGATCAAACGCCGGCGACTTTGCGGGGATTTTCACATATTGAACCAATTCCGGCAGAATCGATTCGTCCCACTGTCGATCAATCAAACCTTGTAAATCATTAAGCTTCATGAAATTACTCCGCAAACACAGTCGCAAGACTGAATAGAATACCGCGGATGAATCATTCACGCGTAGGAATCGTCGGTGCTGGCATCAATGGCGTGATGGCAGCATGGGCGCTCATCGAACAAGGCTACTCGGTAAGTCTCTTCGAGGCGCAACGGCCTATGCATGCAACAAGCCGAGCCTCGAGCAAAATGTTGCACGGCGGACTTCGCTATCTCGAACAGGCTCAGTTTGGTATGGTTCGAGAGGCGCTCCTCGAGAGGCGCTGGTGGTTATCGCAGCAAACGGGCCTAGCTGCCCCACTCCAACTCTTTATTCCGTACTACCGACAAAGCGGACGCAGCCCCTGGTTGATCAGGGCCGGTACGATGCTTTATGACTTACTTGCGCTTGGCTCAAATATGCCCTTGTCCAGGAAGCACGATCCGAGCCAAATCATGCAAGCTATTCCCGGGCTGCGCAGCGAAGGGCTGGTCGGCGCGATCAGCTACTGGGATGCCTCAATGGACGACGAAGCGCTGGGACTCTGGGCGCTTGCGCGGACTCAAGAGCGGGGGCTAGCGCTACACACGAGCTGCGCTGTTAGCCGAGTTTATGAAGACGGCGGCATCGAGACAGATCGTGGCATTGAACGCTTTGACGGTGTCGTCAACGCCGCAGGCCCTTGGTCGATGCAATTATTAGAGCGCAGCGAACTTCATAGCCCGTATCAATTGCTGCAGCTTCGAGGAAGTCATCTTGTCGTGGATCGGCCTTTGCGGGCAGGCTGCCTTTTTCAACAACAAGACGGAAGAGTTGTTTTTTACCTGCCTTACAAAGGCTGTGCGCTCCTGGGAACAACCGAAGTTCCCGCAACATCAACCGATCCCAGCGAGGCGGTAAAGCCTGCGCAAGCTGAAATCGACGAGCTCATCGAAATCCATAATCGCTATATCAGTCCGAGAATTGAAACCCGGGAGATTATTCAAACCATGGCTGGTTTGCGGCCACTTGTTGTTGATCGCTCCGAGTCCATTCAGCGCACGAGAACGATCAGTAGAGAATCCGTCTTACTCACACACGGGAACATCGTCACGCTTCTTGGAGGTAAGTGGACAACCGCCCGCAAGCAAGGCAAACAAATTGCGCACATCCTATCGGGGATGTTGGCGAAAAGCTAAAATCCGGTTGCTTCCCTGCATGCTGGGGTGTTGAACGAGGCTAGATTTAGCCTGCTGGGCTAATGACGCCAGCCCTTGTGATCCCGATCAAGCATTCGCTTGATGGATTCAAAAAACAAATCGCTTTGTTGGCGCTCACCAGCAATTTGCGCAGCGGTGGCCCTACACATCGACTCAGGAATAAGTCGGAGCGGTTTGCCTGCGGCAGCTTGTGTAGCGATCACTTGATGCATGCACGCACGTTCCAAGTAATATAAATCATCAAAAGCCCAGGAAATGCTTTGGCCCACCACGGTTACCCCATGGGATGCCATAAACACCACATCTTTTC
>VGHV01000324.1 GCA_016868095.1 Betaproteobacteria bacterium | reverse complement strand
CTGGGGTACCTCCGCTGCGGGCGCAGTGTCGAGTAGTTCCAAGACAATTAAGGATTCGCCAGCCCTTGAGTAGCTCCTCGTGTGCTTGAAATACGGGATCTCCTGGAGCTTTTTCTCAATTCGATCCGTCACCTGCTGATCGGTCTGCTCGGCACTCGCGCCAGGCCATATACTGCGGATCACCATGGCTCGAAAAGTGAAATCGGGATCTTCGCGCTGACCTAATTTGAAGTAGGACATCGCACCGGCGATGGCGATGACCGTGATAAAAAATATACTCACCTGCGGCCAACGCAAAGCGAGCGCAGAAAGATTCCAAACCGAGCTTTGGCTCGGTGTGCGAGGAGCATGTTTCATCGCTTAAGCCCCTGTCCAACGAATCTTTTGACCTTCGCGCAGAAAATGAACCCCAGCAGTAACCACCCGATCTCCAGCGCTGAGGCCTGCCATGGCATCTTGAGGACTTGAAGCCTTAAGGCGCACACCCTGATCACTAAATCCGATCACAGATACGGCAACAAGCCGCACAGTGGCGGACTGTTCATCGACTTTCCAAACATAAGTCTTTCCATCACGCGAGTACAACGCGCTAGCGGGCGTCAGAAAATCATTCGTTGGCGCCGAGCTTCGCTGCCCCACAGCCTGGGCTTGTAAGCTAATGCCAAGTGGCAGTCCGCCCACGGCGCCAGGCATGGCGAGTCTGACTGCAAAGGTTCGTGTTCCCGGCTCGGCAAGCGGTGAGATCTCTCGAATGACAGCCGAGAATCGCTTCGCATCGCTGCTGCTCTCGCTAGCAAGCCACACTGACCAGGTCTGACCCAAGGCAAGCCCAGGCATTTTGGCTTCGGGCAGATAGACAAGTGCTTCGCGTTCGCCGTCTCTTGCTACACGGACCACCGACTGACCGGCGGCAATCACTTGGCCTAATTCAGCGTCAAGCCCCACGACAACGCCGGGCGCGTCGGCTCTAATCACTTGAAATTCAACCGTGTTGCCCGCTTGCGCCAACTGGGCTTGCGCCGCCTCGAGCCGTGCTTTGGCCGCATCGTAAGCCGCACGCTGCCGATCAACTTGGGCCTCGCTCACAAAGCCCTTGCTGCGCAAGTCAATCAATCGCTGCAAGTCAATCTGCGCAAGCTTTAAATCGGTCTCAGCCCCCAGTAATTGGGCTTTGGCAGCTGCGGTTTGTGGCGCTGTCTCCGTGGGATCCAAACGGGCCAAAATTTGCCCTGCAATCACCCGGTCACCGGCTTGTACTTGCCTTGCAACAAGCTTGCCAGCAAGCCTAAAGCCAAGTCGGCTTTCATGCCGTGCACGAAGCTCTGCCGGATACACCGTGTTTTGCTCGCTTGGCGAATGCTGCCCAAGCACCACAGTTCGAACCGGTCTTGCTTTGTCCTCCCCGACCACGGATGAAGGTTTGGAGTCTTCGGGCTTGGAACAAGCCGAAAGCATTGCAAACACCAGCGCAGCGAGCAAAAAACGCGATCGGCTCGGGATTTGTGGCCCGAAAGATGTCGAAAGGCCGCAAGCCTGCGAGCCTGGGTCTGCATCCCGAGGAGCCTGAGCAAAGGATTTCATGGGCGAGGAGACTTTTAGTGTTTGAACGGCGAACGGAAAACTTCCGTTTCATTCTAGCCCCAAGCCCATACATCCTTGTTAATAAACCTTACATCGTACGATCAAAGCCGGTGGTCGAGCGATCAAGCCGTTGCGTAGCGTAGTCTTCTCCGACGCATCCCATCGAGTACGCGGAGTGGATTAAGCCGCCGAACCCACTGCCGCTTACGTGCCTGGATAGCCTTCATCGCCGCATGCTGTAGGGCGTGTTCGAGCGCCTGAGTCGTATTGCGCGCCCTTGCTGTGATGAGAATCGGTGCAATACCATCAACCCGAAGCAGCAACTGGCATTGTCTGTTCGCACCGCCAAGCGGTGCAGATACAGGCGCCAAACGGATGCGAACCAAGTTGATCGCCTTTTCGTGGCGACGCAACAAGTAGCGAACACGTGCTTGGATCGATGCTCTTGAGAGTGCGTATTGGTCAACAACCGAAGATTCAATCACGATTTGCATATGCCTATCCCTTTTTAAAGACTTGTTTTTCAACAAAAAGCCCTTTGTAACGGCTCAAGAATAGGGAAAGTCTTACATCGAAAAAACCATGTTTTATATGACGATCATTAAGTTTTTATCGAAATATTGTCCGGAAGCTTCTATGTTGGATGTATGCCGTCCCCGATGGCTAATCTTCATATTTTGTGGGGGATCCAGCAGGGTGCAACATCAACAAAACCGCTGGATGCTGACAAGCGCGGCGGGTGTTGATGAGATAAAGATCTTCGCCAAGTTGGGTTGTACCCAGACAAAGCAGACCTGGCATCGCCTTTAAGTCTTCTGCACCAAGCGCGCTCACCGGGAAGACACCCATGCCTTGCATCGCAAACAAGCTCATCAATGCGCTGTCTTCGAATTCACCGCTGATGTGAACATGGAGATGCTCTGTCTCAAACCATCGATCAAGCGCGTGACGCAAAGGCGTGTGGGTTGTAGGCAGCAAAATGGGTAGCTGGCTCAAACACGCCGGGAACGCTAATTGCGAAGGCTTAACTTTTCCAAGCAAGGCTTCGGGTCCGTACCAGTGAATATGGCTCGACGCAATTTTATGGCTGAAAAGTCGAAGGTTTGGATTGGCGGGTGCCGGCTGGTTGGCGATTACTGCGTCGAGTTGATGCATGGCAAGTTCGCCGATCAACGGGTCAAACTCGCCTTCATGACAAAGCAAGCGCAAATTCGGAAGCTGCAGCACGGGCTCGAGCAAACGGTGAACCGCAAGCTTCGAAACACCATCTGGCAATCCCAGTGAAAACCTAAGGACCGATTGAGCGCCAACCTGCGCCAACTCTTCAATCAGTGTTGAACCGAGCTGAAAAATTTCTTCGGCACGTCGATACGCGATTTCACCTGCCTCACTAAGAACTACGCCACGCCCAGAGGGCTTAAGTAATTGCTGCCCGAGGCTTGATTCGAGCTCTCGAACTTGTACGCTGACGGTTTGTACGGCCATATCAAGCCCATTGGCAGCCTTTGAAAAACCACCTTCGCGCGCCACCACCCAAAAATAATACAGATGGCGATAATTGAGATTCATGGCGACTGCTGCTGGCCGAATGCACCTTCTTGTGCTAACTGGCTGATTTCATCAACACCAAATCCGGCTTGGGCAAGTATGTCGGCAGCGTGCTCACCCAAGCGCGGTGCAGCTGGCCGCGGCCCGAGCGGCACACGGTCCAACTGAAAAGGCACGGCCAGTGTCTCGGGCATCCCTGGTGACAAACTAGGTACCACAGCGCCACTCGCTCTTGCCTGCACATCATCGGGCAAATCCTGCAAGCGTCCGATCAATCCGATCGGAATGCCTGCAGCATCACACTTTTCACGCCACCATGACCACGGTTTTGCCGCCATCACAGGATCGAGCAATGCGACAAGTTCTGCAGAGGCAGCACGGCGCTTCGCTATCGTGTCGAAACGTGGATCGATCAACCAATCCAACCGATCGATCAACTTGCAAAAGATGGGCCAATCACGCTCTTCGCGAACGATTGACAATTGGACCCAGCGCTGATCAGCGGTCTGATAGGCATTGGTCAACGCATTCCGAGGACG
>VGHV01000323.1 GCA_016868095.1 Betaproteobacteria bacterium | reverse complement strand
GCCGCTCGATAATTTGATCAACGCTATAAGTTATAACTTCTAAGAGTGAATCGTCGACGAGCCTGCGAAAACCTCGGGTGATTGGCATGCTGTGAATCTCCGTATCAGTCAGTCTTTAAAATGCTTGCAAGTCGAAGCGAGTCAGAAGGCCCTTAAAGGATTGGCCAAGTATGACCGGTCTTAATCGCCATAGAGCATCGAAAATCCGCAACAGCACGGACGTTACAAGAAAACCTATCGATCGGTCTTGGATTAAATCCTAACTTTGATGCTTCATCAACCGAATCGACGGTTTCTGAACCCGCAGACTAGACAGTTGTTTGGCGCTGTGCTTATCTCCGGACTTACTGTCAATTCGCATTTAAGAAGAAAGTATAAGCGAGAAAAATAATCTGAGACAGATCAGTGATCACTGCGACCCTCAAGCAAACCCAAAGGTCGAGCATGAGGAAAGCGCACGTCGCGTAGTTCTTAAGGGCGGAGCCGCGATCGCCGCAAGCGGCCTCGGCGGATTTCCCTTTATCAGCCGTTCTCAGTCAAATGTAATCAAGATCGGTCACCTCACGCCGAGGACAGGCTTTCTAGGCACTTTGGGTGAATATGCGGTTCAAGCCGCCGACCTTGCCATTGAAGAAATTAATGCTAAAGGCGGCATCCTAGGGCGGAAAGTAGAGTTGATCAAAGAAGATTCCGTCAACCCGCAAACTGCGTCGACCAAGGCAGAGCGCCTCATTGAGCGCGATAAAGTAGCCTGTATCGTTGGAGAGATCTCTTCAGCATCAGCACTCACGATTGCCCAGGTTGCCCAACGAACTAAAAACCTCTTTATCAACACTGGCGCAAACTCTGACGCACTCAGGGGCTCAAACTGCAACAAATTCATGTTTCACGTTGAGAGCCAAAACTCAATGTACGTGAAAACGGTTGGGCGCTCTTTGCTCGCTCAAAACCGTGTCAAGGGAAAGCGCTGGTATTCCTTGACGGCTGACTATGCTTTTGGGCATGACCTGCTTAAAGTGGCGAGGCGATTCATGGAAGCCAATGGTGGACAGTTTGCCGCCGACGAATCGGTGCCTACTGATGCGGCCGACTTTTCAGCCTACTTGCTCAAGATTCGAGCGGCAAAGCCTGATTTGGTTATTTCAAATCTCGCCGGCGTTCAAATTACAAATTTTCTAAAACAGTATGCAGAATTTGGTCTTGATTTTCCCGTTGCGGGCTTTGGCTTCGATACCGCCGTTGCCTGGGGCGCTGGTCAGGGTAATTTTTTCGGTACCTGGCCACTGGTTTGGCATCACTTGATCAACACGCCTGGTTCAAAGGCTTTTGTGCAGGCATTCACCAAAAAATACGGCAAACCTCCTGAGAACCAAGCCTGGGGTGACTACATCAGCATGCATATTCTTGCAAAAACGATGAACGACATTAAATCGACGGAGGCACCTCAGATCATTAGCCACTGGGAGAAAGGTGCCAAGTTTGATGTGCTCAAGACCCGCGAGGGTTACTTCAGGGCCTATGATCATCAACTGATGCATGAGATGTATGCGGTTGAAGCCTTAAAGGCCAAGGACCTTAAGAACAAGTGGGATATCTACAAACCAAGCGATCCGGTACCTGCAGCCAACGAGAGCCTTGAGGTGATTGCAGCAACCAAGGAGGAAAACACCTGCAATATGCCGGCTTGATCGCCCTCGATTTTGGGGAATCGATCGGATACACCTCGAAAGACTGCTCAACCGAGTAAGTCTGCGATCGTGCACCCTCTTCAGCACTGGGAGGCTTTGACTAGGAAGTCAAAGCCTCTATGGTGATTGGATGCAGCATTTTCAGTGCGCAACCGCTCATATCACTTGAACTTAGAACGCTTAAACCCTCACAATCATGTCAAGCATCATCTTGCAGCAATTGCTCAATGGCCTACTGGATGGGGTTTATTACCTGCTGATAGCACTGGGTTTATCGCTGATTTTTTCGCTTGGCGGTATCGTTAACCTCGCCCACGGTGCTTTCTACGCCATAGGCGCCTACTTAACAACTTTGATCGCGCCACAATTAGGCTATGGCGGCGCACTGATTCTCTCTCCAATCGCAGTAGGCATATTGGGAATATTTTTAGAGCGATACTTTTTTCGTCGCTTTTATCGGTCTGACCCAATTCTGTCCCTGCTGTTGACGTTCGGCCTCGCAATGGTTTGCGAACAAGCCCTGAGAATGATTTTTGGCGCAGCGCCGCTGTCATTTGCAATCCCCGATGGCTTGCGCGGACAAGTCTTTCTCGGTGACTTTATCTATTCAAAGTTTCGCTCTGCACTGCTTATGATCGCCATCTTGTGCGTAACTGCGCTGTGGTTTCTCTTAAACCGCACTGCATTTGGCCGCGTCGTTCGAGCTGGCGTTCAAAACCCTGACATGGTTGGCGCACTAGGCATCTCGCTACAACCTTACCTCACCGCAGTTGCCGCGCTTGGCATAGGCCTTGCCGGCCTGGCGGGCGTGCTACTCGCACCGATCTATTCGATTCATCCTGCCATGGGCCAGGAGATTCTCACGCCAGCCTTCGTTGTCGTCGTGATCGGTGGATTGGGCTCATTCTGGGGCGTTATTTTTGCAGCCCTATTAGTAGGCGTGGTAAAAGGCATAACAGTTGCACTAGGGTACGGGCAGGCCTCGACTGCGGTGATCTATTTACTGATGTTGCTGGTTCTTTTGTTCAGACCGCGAGGTTTGTTTGGCGAGCGCATTATGCGCTTCGAATAAAGGGTGCAAAGTACTCATGCCGATTAGCCGCTCTGCCCTTTGGATAGGCGCTATAGCGCTCTTACTTCTGCCTTCATTGATGGCAGTACTTGGCCTCGGGATCAGCTCGGCCACTGAAGTCGTTATTTTTGCGCTTGCCTGTATGGCATTGAATATATTAGTCGGCTTCACCGGACTTGTGTCCTTCGGTCACGGCGCCTGGTTTGGCCTTGCCGCATATGTCGCAGCACTTGCACAACAACACTGGTTTCCCCAAAGTTTTTGGTGGCCACTCGCTTTGTCTGTATTGACCATCGCGCTTATCAGTTCGGCTTTTGGCTTTTTGATATTGCGCCGTCGAGGTGTTTACTTTTCGCTATTAAGCCTGGCACTTTGTGCCATGCTTTATGCGATCGCTTTTCGCTGGACGGCAGTTACTGGCGGCGAAAACGGATTGGGTGGCATTACTAGACCACTGTGGATGGGCTTTGATCTCGAGCAAAAGCTACCTTTTTACTCACTTGTTGCCTGTATTGCCCTTTTAACGCTCTATGTTTTATGGCGCTTTCACCGTTCCCCGGTGGGCTCAGTGCTCTTATCGATTCGTGAGAATGAGCAGCGCGCCTCCTTCATCGGCTATGAAACCAATCGCTATAAGCTCATAGCCTTTGTGATGTCTGCGAGTATGACCGGTTTAGCCGGTGTCTTGCTTTTGTTTAATAACCGCATGACATCAGCCGAGCCGATTTCTGTGGTCTTCTCTGGCGAACTCTTGGCAATGCTGGTTATTGGCGGCATGCGCAGCTTCTTGGGCCCTGCGCTTGGCGCACTTTTCTACGTTATTTTTCGTGATGTGCTGTCAAGTGTGACCGAAGACTGGTTGCTGTACTTCGGATTGCTCTTTGTGTTTTTTATACTATTCTCACCGACTGGTTTGGTGGGCAT
>VGHV01000322.1 GCA_016868095.1 Betaproteobacteria bacterium | reverse complement strand
AGCGCCTCGTCAGCTTGTAAAGGGCTCACAAACTCGCCGTGCAAAATCATTGGTTCACACAAAGCTTGCTCAAGCGGGCCGATGGAATGATCGTCAAGACAGCGAAATTGATCGAGTTGTTTAGGCAGTTCGCCTGCGATGAGACGAAAAAAATGTCCCTTGGGATGTTCCCAGCGGGGAATCAAAGATGCATCAATATCTCGCCACTGGGCCTCGCCCATTTTGTGTGAGGCAGGCAAATTAAGCCAAAGCTGAAAGCCTGCAAGCCTGCCACTCACTTGTTGTGGCATCTCCGAATGCACAATGCCACGGGCAGCACGCATCCATTGCACATCGCCCGCCTCTAACAGGCCTTGATTGCCTCGGCTATCGCGATGCAACATACGTCCCTCAAGCATGATCGTGATCGTTTCAAAACCACGATGCGGATGGTCTGGAAAGCCTGCCAAATAATCATCGGGCTTGTCTGAGGCAAAATAATCCAGCATAAGCCAGGGATCAAGTCTGCGCTGCATGCTCGGGCCATGCAAAGCGCGCAAAAGCTTAACGCCTGCCCCATCGGTACTAGGCATAGCTTTTATAAGCTGCTCGACAACAGCCTTGTTCACGTGGCAATCCTATCGAGTCCTCGCGCAAGGTCTGCGCAAAGATCGCGCGGCGACTCCAGCCCTACCGCGAGGCGAATAAGACCTTCGCCGATGCCTGCATCGAGCCGCGCTTGAGGACTGAGCCGTCCGTGCGTGGTGCTTGCCGGATGGGTAATCGTCGTCTTCGTATCGCCAAGGTTACCCGTAATCGATATGACTTCGGTCGCATCGATCACTGACCAAGCATGCCGGCGCAAGGACTCATCGTCGTCGCCTCTTAATTCAAAAGAGACTACAGCACCGAATCGACCTTGTTGAGCCTTGGCAAGCTCGTGTTGAGGATGGCTTGATAAGCCCGGATAGTAAACACGAGAAACCGAGGGATGGGCGGCTAGCCATTGGGCAGTCTCCATGGCATTGGCGCTTTGCTGTTCCATGCGTATTTGCAAGGTCTCTAAACCCTTTAACAAAACCCAGGCATTAAAAGCCGAAAGGCTGGGCCCTGTGGTGCGCATAAGCGGCAGTACCTGGTCATGGATAAATGATCGTGAGCCGATGATTGCGCCACCCAATACGCGGCCTTGCCCGTCAATATATTTTGTAGCGGAATGAATAACAATATCAGCGCCGTGCAACAGGGGCTTTTGTAACGCTGGCGTGCAAAAACAGTTATCGACCACCAAGCTGATCGCTCTTGACTTGGTTAGGCTGGCAAGGCCAGCGAGATCGGCCAACTCGGTAAGTGGATTGGATGGCGTCTCCACATAAAAGAGTTTAGTTTCGGGCTTTATCGCAGCTTCCCAGGCCTTAAGATCGCTGAGTGGTACAAAGCTGCACTGCAAGCCAAAGCGCGAAAGCATACTAAACAGTTGATAGGTCGAACCAAAAACAGCACTTGCACAAACCATATGATCGCCCGCTTTCATCAGGGCAAGCACCGTGGTCATGATCGCGGACATACCAGAGGCGGTTGCCATACAGGCCTCACCCTGCTCAAGGCTCGCAAGCCTGCGTTCGAACTGACGAACCGTCGGGTTGGTAAAACGTGAGTAAACATAACCCGGATCCTGATTGCCAAAGCGGGCTGCAGCCTCTGCGGCACTTTTAAACACAAAACTGGAGGTGAGGAACATTGCCTCGCCGTGCTCGCCAATATTGGTTCGATCGGTGCCTGATCGCACTGCCCGTGTACTAAAGTCTAGATCTTGAATCGGATCTAATGCAAAGTAATCGTCCATATGTGCTTCCGCGATCGATGCCTGATCGCACTGCCCGTGTACTAAAGTCTAGATCTTGAATCGGATCTAATGCAAAGTAATCGTCCATATGTGCTTCCGAAGTCTTAGGCTTCGCGTTGTAAAAACTGTAAATTCATTGCCGCGTTTAGGTCGGCTTGCATCGCCTCGGCTGCAGCATCGGCACCAAGACGTTGCGACTCAAGGTGATCAAGTAACTCCCGATTGACATCACCAGTGATGTAATGACCGTCAAAGCACGATGCTTCAAAGCCATCAAACTGGCTTCCAAGTGCGGCAACTGCTTGCTTCATGCTTTCGATCGACTGATAGACAAGTCCATCGGCACCAAGTAGCGTGGCGATTTCCTGATCGCTGCGTCCATGAGCAACCAGTTCTGTGCTTGTAGGCATATCAATGCCATAAACATTCGGATAACGCACCGGAGGTGATGCCGAAGCAAAGTAAACCTTCCGCGCACCCGCATCACGCGCCATTTGGATGATCTCCCGCGAGGTCGTGCCTCGGACGATCGAATCATCAACCAATAAAACACTTTTCCCCTTGAACTCAACGCTCATTGCATTGAGCTTTTGCCGTACTGATTTTCGGCGCACCGCGTGTCCGGGCATGATAAAGGTGCGACCCACATATCGATTCTTAATAAAACCTTCTCGGTAAGGGAGATTTAAGCGATCTGCCATTTCCATCGCTGAAGGTCTTGAGGTATCAGGTATAGGCATGACCACATCAATGTCGCCAAGCCTTAGTGATGTTTTTACATCATTAGCCAATAAAGCACCCATACTTAGGCGCGCATCGTAGACCGATACCTGATCAATCACCGAATCGGGTCTTGCAAAATAAACGTATTCAAAAATACATGGGTGTAAACCTTGTGACGGCATGCATTGGCGTTGGTGTAACTGACCATCACGATCGATCAAAATGGCTTCGCCCGGCTTCAAATCGCGCAACAACTCAAAACCGAGCCCTTCGATGGCGACCGATTCGGACGCAATCATCCATTCGGTTCCTTGATCAGTCTCCTGGAATCCAAGGCACATCGGCCTAATCCCAAAGGGATCCCGAAAGGCGAGCAAGCCAACATTAGCTATTTGCATCGCAACTGCGTAGGCCCCCCTAGCGCGCTCACCGAGAATGCTTACTGCAGCAAAAATCTCATCGACACTGAGCTGTACACGAGCATGCTGCGCTTGCATGCCTTCGAGCTTTGAGGCTGCACCGAGATCTTGCAAAGCGTGTGCAAACACATTAAGCAAGACCTCAGAATCCGAATCGGTATTGATATGACGCCTATCAAGAGCGTACATTTCCCGCTGCAAGGATCGGGAATTGGTGAGATTGCCATTGTGAGCAAGCGTGATCCCATAAGGCGCATTGACATAAAAAGGCTGCGCTTCTTCGGGATTCATTGCAGAGCCCGCTGTGGGATAACGTACATGGCCAAGCCCATGCGAGCCAGGCAACGATCGCATATTGCGTGTGCGAAACACATCGCGTACCAGGCCATTGGCCTTATACATATAAAAGCGACCATGATCCTCGGTTGCGATACCGGCTGCGTCCTGACCACGGTGCTGCAAGAGCAGCAAACCGTCATAAATTGCCTGATTTACGGGCCCATGACCCGCAACGCCAATCACACCGCACATAGCCTAACTCCCCCCTCGCAAGCCGCCCTGAACCACATCGGCCCAATAGGGCTCGGCAGTTTGCACGAGCCAAATCCACAGCCCTCGGCTGTGGGCACGATCGAAAGACTCGTGCTGCATCAAATCAAGGCGCTGGGCGAGTAGTGCAAACAAAGCGAGTATGAGCATGGCTCGGGCAAGCCCCAGCGC
>VGHV01000321.1 GCA_016868095.1 Betaproteobacteria bacterium | reverse complement strand
GGTGTTGCTCAGCGTCTTGCATATCACCACGCACGAGGCTCTGGTAAAAATCCCAGTGAGAGGTCGCGTGACGATCAGGATTCATCGCGATAAAGCCCGCATGCTGCAAAAAGCCTGGATAAACTCGACGCCCTGCACCCGGATACTTGCCAGGCACGCGGAAAATCACATTATTTTCAAACCAAGCAAAAGGCCGATCAGTCGCATATTGATTGACGGTTGTAGGGCTTCGCCTGGAGTCGATGGGCCCACCCATCATCGTCATACTCAGTGGTCGCGCCTTATCTTTAAGCGAACACATCAAGCTGATGGCGGCCATCACCGGCACAGTCGGTTGACAAACCGACATCGAGTGAACTTCAGGACCAAGTAGCCGGAAAAATTCGATGCAGTAATTAACGTAGTCGTTTAAGTGAAAGTCTCCCTCGGCAAGCGGCACCATGCGCGCGTCTACCCAATCGGTAATGTACACATTGTGATCGGGCAACATCGTGCGGACGGTATCACGCAATAAGGTTGCGTGATGCCCCGAAAGCGGGGCAAACATCAATACCGAAGGGTCGTTTTCACGATGGCTCAAGGACTTGGGGAGCAAGCGCTCAAACCGTATTAATTTACAAAACGGCTTATTGAGCACACAGCGTTCGATGATGGGGACTTCTTCGCCTCCGATCATGACGTTTTTGATATCGAACGGGGGCTTTTCGTACTCTTTACCTAAGCGGTGCATGAGTTCGAGGCCTGCCGAAACACGCGCGGCGCCTGGCACGTGCGCGAGGGGGCTGTAGGGGTTGGCATACATTTGTGATGCCGACAATGCCCAATCTGAAAGTGGCTGTAAAAAGGCCCGTTGTGCTTCCCGCCATTGATAAAGCATCTTCTATGGTCCTTATGAGCGCTTCAATTCGGAAAGCTTGTTGGTCTTGTCTTTCCAATCCTCGGCATCAGGTAGTGCTCCTTTTGCTCGCGTAATGCTTGGCCATCCGGCTTTCGATAACTCCAGATTGAGCTTGATCATGTGTTCCTGGTCCGGGGGCACGTCTTCTTCGGCGCGAATAGCATCCACAGGGCACTCGGGAATACAAACCGCGCAATCGATACACTCATCAGGGTCGATGACCAGCATATTTGGCCCTTCCCTGAAGCAATCAACCGGGCAAACATCCACGCAATCGGTGTAGCGGCAGCGGATGCAGGATTCCATTACGACGTGCGTCATCTGTAGACCTCTTTTGACCAGAATCGTTGAATTCTAGCCCAACTGTAAAGCAAAGCTGACGCAGCTCTCGAGTGTCGCTAGAATCACCCCATGATCATCGCCTCATTGCTCGACACCGACCTTTATAAATTCACCATGATGCAAGTGGTTCTCCACCACTTTCCAGGTGCTCATGTCCAATATCGCTTTAAATGCCGAACCCAAGGGGTCGACCTAAGGCCCTTGATCGACGAGATTCGCGACGAGATCAATGCCTTGTGTACCCTTCGCTTTCGAGAACGTGAGCTTGACTACCTGCGCAGCCTACGTTTTATCAAAAGCGACTTCGTTGATTTTCTCGCTCTTTTTCAAATGAATCCGCGCTTGATTCAGATTAAGGGGCTTGACTCAGGCGAACTAGACATGACGGTCGAGGGGCCATGGCTACACACCATTCTCTTTGAGATACCGGTACTGGCGATCATCAACGAGTTGTATTTCAGACGGATGCATCCAATGCCCGACTACCTCGAAGGCAGGCGTCGTCTGATCGACAAATCAAGGCTGATCACTGCAGATCCAGAGCTGGCCGGGCTCACGCTTGCCGACTATGGCACGCGACGACGCTTCTCGCGCTTATGGCATGAGGAGGTCTTATTGAGCTTAAAGACAGCGCTAGGTCCGCATTTTGTTGGCACCTCGAATGTGTTTTATGCGATGAAACATGGCATGACGCCGCTTGGCACGATGGCTCACGAGTACTTGCAAGCATGTCAGGCTCTCGGTCCGCGGCTTCGCGATTCTCAGATCTATGGTTTTGAGACTTGGGCACGCGAGTATCGCGGTGATCTCGGTATTGCCTTATCCGATGTCTACGGGCTTGATGCGTTTTTGAATGATTTCGACTTGTATTTTTGCAAATTATTCGATGGCGCCCGTCATGATTCAGGCGACCCCTTTCATTGGGGTGAACGGATGATTGCCCACTATGAGCAGCATCGAATTGATCCAAGAACAAAGACATTGGTGTTTTCTGACGGCTTAACCATACCGGTCTTAATCGAGCTTTATAAGCGCTTCCATCAGCGCAGTAAAATTGCGTTTGGTGTTGGTACTAATCTAACGAACGATCTCGGTTATGTACCATTACAAATTGTGATGAAAATGGTCCGTTGTAATGGCCAACCGGTTGCCAAGCTTTCAGACACGCCAGCCAAGAATATGTGTGATGACGAGGCCTACCTAGGCTACTTGCGCCAAGTGTTTGGCATTCCAAATCCCAACGACGCAAAGGAAGCTCGATGATCCCCGATACCTCCAATGCCCGGCGTTCAATCCTGGCGCGTATTCGGCAGGCGCAGGCCCACGGCGATCCTGCCAAAGGGTCGCCGGCGGATCTAGCCCGCACGAGAGATCGGGATGCCTACCTCGCTGAACGTCCGCGCGGCTTTGGCCCAAGTGTTGGAGCCGATGTGCTTGAACATTTTTCGTATCAAGCCCAGCGGATGGCCAGTACGATCGATCGTGTACCAACTGAGGCCGACGTACCCCAAGCCATTGCTCGTTATTTGGTCGCGCAACAATTGAGTTTGCGTATTGCGGCCTGGCCCAGTTTTTCTCATATAAATTTTGATATCAAGGATGCTGATTTACCCGCCCTTGAACTTGAATTTCGCGCCCCGGTCGGTGAGGACCTGGTGGGCCTTGGAGGTGCTTTTGCCGGGATCGCTGAGACCGGTACCTTAATGCTCTTATCTTCAGAGCAAACGCCAGCCTCAACTCATTTGCTGCCAGAAACTCATATCGCTTTGCTTCATGTGAATCGGGTGGTTGCACATTATGAAGATGCTTTCGCGCTGATGCGTGCTGAGCATGGTGAGCCACCTCGCGCTATGAATCTTGTATCAGGGCCCTCCAGAACGGCCGACATCGAGCAAACGCTCGTGATGGGTGCTCACGGACCCTATCGGGTTCACATCATCTTAATTGGCTGACCTCTAGAGAAAGCACCATGTCAAATACGAATTCGCAACATGCTCGGCCAAAGTCTCGTTTGTTGATTACACGCCGTGTTTTTCCCGCAGTCATTGAAGCGCTCGCCGATCACTTTGAAATCGAACACAACGAAGCCGACGAGCCCTGGGGGCCTGAGGCGATGCGTCAACGAGTCGCGACCATCGACGCCTTGTATACGGTGGCAACCGATCGTATCGATGCTTCGGTGATTGAAGCGGCGCCGCATTTGAAGATAATCGCGACTGGTTCTGTTGGTTATAACCATATCGATTTGGCTGCATGCAGGCAACGCGGCATACCCGTCAGCCATACGCCTGATGTGCTCACCGAAGCGACTGCCGATATGGCTTGGGCCTTGTTAATGGCTACTGCCCGTCGCGTGACCGAGTCTGAACGCTGGCTGCGCGATGGTTCGTGGAAAGGCTGGGCCTGGGATCAGTTTCTGGGCGCTGACCTACATGGTGCAAACCTTGGTATTGTCGGTATGGGGCGTATTGGTGCTGCCATTGC
>VGHV01000320.1 GCA_016868095.1 Betaproteobacteria bacterium | reverse complement strand
AAAGATTGCAGGCGTGATCGGACTTCAATCGCTCGAGCGCGGCATTGTCTACCAGTCGAGTCCCGTGAGTAGCTGGTTCGGATCATTGAGAAGCCTGGATCGCCTGCTTGCTGTTGACGGATTGCTGGCCAAGCAAGTCCACGATCCCATGATCGAATCTTGTTTGAGTGAGTTGCCGTCTGTCAGCGACTGGTTTAGGCCTCCGAGCGTACGAAGCAACACAACCATAGACTTTATGGCTAAGGGCGAATCTGCGATCGAGGAAGCTAATCGCTCGCTTGGCCTTGCACTTGATGCCGATGAAATTCGTTATCTTGCTCAGGCTTATCGTGATCTGGGGCGTAATCCGACCGAAGTTGAGCTCTTGATGTTTGCTCAAGCCAACTCGGAACATTGCCGCCATAAAATCTTTAACGCAAGCTTCACGATTGATGGTGTAGCACAGACCACAAGCCTTTTTGGCTTGATTCGGCAAACCCATGCTGCTAATCCTCAGGGCGTAGAGATCGCTTATGCCGATAACGCAGCTGTGCTAACAGGTGGTGATGCGCATTACCTTTACTCAGACCCAAGCTCCAAGGTCTATAAACAGATTAACACGACACTCCATAGCGTTCTTAAAGTCGAAACCCATAATCATCCAACAGCGATTGCCCCACACCCTGGTGCATCAACGGGGGCAGGTGGTGAGATTAGAGATGAGGGCGCAACAGGGCGAGGTGCGATGCCGCGTTTCGGCATGACGGGCTTTAGCGTATCGCAGTTGAGAGTGCCCGGATTCAAGCAATCGTGGGAAGATCAAATCGGAGATAGCGATCGACTGGCGTCGCCATTTCGAATCATGATGGAAGCGCCCATTGGTGCTGCATCATTTAACAATGAGTTTGGCCGCCCCAATCTTGTTGGCTATTTCAGATCCTATGAGCAAAGCGTGCTCGGCGAACGGCGAGGTTATCGTAAGCCCATCATGATTGCCGGTGGCGTGGGGAGCATTCACGATGATCAAGTCAACAAGCTTCCGCTCCAGCAAGCCCATTTATTGATTCAACTCGGTGGTCCAGGTTTTAGAATCGGGATGGGAGGAGGTGCTGCCTCGAGTCTTGCAGCGGGCAGTAATGCTTTAGCGCTCGACTTTGATTCGGTGCAGCGCGCAAACCCGGAAATGCAACGCCGCGCTCAGCAAGTTATCGAAGCCTGCACAACGCTCGGAAAAGATAATCCGATCGTTGCGATTCATGATGTTGGGGCAGGTGGCCTTTCAAACGCCTTTCCTGAGCTTGTTCACGGTGCTGGGCGCGGTGCAGATATTGCGCTTGATGCCATTCCAGTGGATGAACAAGGTATGACTGCTGCTGAGATTTGGTGTAATGAATCTCAAGAACGTTATGCACTTGCCATCGATCGTTTAGCGCTTGAGCGATTTTTATCGATATGTAAACGCGAACGTTGTCCCTTTGCAGTGATTGGTGAAGTCACCTCCACAGGTCGTCTTCGATTGCATAACGCTGAAGCAATAGGGCAAGAGCGTGATGACATAACAACTCATCAAACCGTTGATGTTTCATTCAATCAGGCTGCTCATCTGCCATTAGAACAAGCTGCGGATCAGCCAATAAAGCAGCCCACAGATGATGCACTAGCAATCCACGTTGATTTACCCTTAGATGTGCTCTTGGGTAAGACGCCCCAAATGCATCGCCACGGACAAAGACGTCCAAGACCTGAGACCCGATTCGACAGCACGGTTATTGATTTAGCAGGCGCCTGTCAGGAGGTCTTGCGACACCCAAGCGTTGCCAGCAAGGCATACCTGATTAGCATCACCGATCGCAGCGTTGGAGGCCTGTGTCACCGCGACCCGATGGTAGGGCCTTGGCAGGTTCCGGTTGCGGATTGCGGCATAGGATTGCGCGATTTTTCGAGTTTTGAAGCCGATGCGCTTGCAATCGGTGAACGTGCGCCAATTGCAGTCTGGAATCCAGCGGCTGCTTCGCGCATGGCAATCGGCGAAGCGATCAGCAATTTACTTGGCACCGGTCTTCAAGACATCAACAAAGTCAAACTATCGGCAAACTGGATGGCTGCATGTGGCCGCCCCGATGACGATGCCGATTTATATGAAGCGGTAAGCGCCGCTAGTGAGCTTTGCCAAGCCTTGGGTATTGCTATACCGGTTGGCAAAGATTCGCTATCGATGCGCGCACAAATCGATGACGGACATGAGAGCCTTGAGGTGAGATCTCCAGTCACGCTTGTTACGAGTGCGTGGGCACCGGTCGTTGATGTTCGACGATGCATAACCCCACAACTCCAACACGCGGCGCAAGATACTGAGGCCGGCGTCTTAATACTGATCGATCTCGCTGATGGCAAACAACGCATGGGTGCAAGTATCATTAGCGAATGCTTCAAACAGTATGACAGTCAGACGCCTGATCTTGATGAGCCAGAACGTTTGCCCGCCC
Organism: Betaproteobacteria bacterium; assembly: GCA_016868095.1. Taxonomy (GTDB): domain Bacteria; phylum Pseudomonadota; class Gammaproteobacteria; order Burkholderiales; family Burkholderiaceae_E; genus UBA3064. Next base: position 1,260 of record VGHV01000320.1, on the reverse strand, counting down.
TGATAACTGCCATCGCAGGCTTACTTGAACAAGGACAGATTCAGGCGATTCACGATCGAAGCGATGGTGGACTTTGGGCATGCGTCTGTGAGATGTGTTTTGCAGGTCATTGCGGCGCCAGTATTAATCTTGATCTGCTAACCATGGACGCCAACGCAGCCGATTGGGGAGACTTCAAGATTCGCCCCGAGCAGGTGAGCGTCCAACGCCATGAAAAAACAATTCAAGCTTTATTCAATGAAGAGCTTGGCCTTGTCCTTCAGGTTCAACCCCAACATCGCGATCAGGTATTTGCCCGTTTACGAGCGCATGGCCTATCAAAATGCAGCCATGTGATCGGGCGGGTCAACCGCTTAGATCGCATTAGTATTTACCGCGATGCAAAGCTTCTCTATGAAGAAGAACGATCAGTTCTCCAAGCAATCTGGTCAGAGCCCTCCTACCGCATGGCAAGTCTACGCGACGATGAAGACTGTGCTCGTGAAGACTATGAACGTACAACACGTCCGCTTGCGGTGTTGACCGCAAAGGCGCCATCCTATGAAAGCCTTGCCGCTAAGCACTCAAATCACGCGTTAGCAGGACTTTCAAGTCATGTGCCAGCAGTAATTGGCAAAGCGCCGAGGGTTGCGATTCTTCGGGAGCAGGGAGTCAATAGCCATAAGGAAATGGCCGCCGCCTTTACCAGAGCAGGCTTTGAGGCGCTTGACGTGAGTATGACCGACCTCATCGAGGATCGATTTCATTTAAATGACGGTCCTTCGATGGTTCAAGGGATTGCGGCCTGCGGCGGCTTTTCCTTTGGCGATGTTTTAGGAGCCGGCAGCGGCTGGGCAAAAAGCATTTTGCTTAACCCAAAACTGAAAGATCAATTTCAATCTTTTTTTGCTCGGTCTGACAGCTTTAGTCTTGGCGTTTGCAATGGTTGCCAAATGATGTCCCAACTCAAGTCGATTATTCCCGGGGCAGAACACTGGCCTCGCTTTCTTAAAAATCGTTCGAATCAGTTTGAGGGGCGTCTGAGTCTTGTAAGCATCGAGGCAAACGCAAATCCCTGGTTTGAGGGTCTTGAGGCTGCCTTGCTTCCAATTGTCGTGTCGCATGGTGAGGGTAGGGCAAGCTTTGAGCAGGCAAGCGATATGCAAAAGATCTCGGTCAGCCTTCGTTATGCCTTATCAGACGGTTCCATGGCAAGCCTATACCCTGAGAATCCCAATGGGTCGCCCGAGGGCATTGCAGGTGTCTGCTCGAGCGATGGTC
>VGHV01000319.1 GCA_016868095.1 Betaproteobacteria bacterium | reverse complement strand
TATTAATTTCCCGCTGGATTTACGAGGTAACGAGGCCTCGGCATGCCCTGACCCACTTCCTGACCCACGTCGAAACCAGGTCGGCCCCAGGAACTTCATTGTAGCCTGCCCGCCCCAAACCGGGGGTTAAACTGATCACTCTTTCAAAAAGTAACGCTATTGTTCGTCCAAGCAGACTCGAGCACCGAAACAAGCGCCACTAAAGATGCATACACCGAACCAACAAGATGGCAGACGGCAAGAGGACAAGGTCAAAAAAATCCAATATCGCTTCGCATTTGATATCGGTGGGACCTTCACCGACCTAGTTCTACTTGGGAGCGATGGAAGCCTTAAGACTGCAAAAGTACTAAGCGATCAAAGCAATGTGGTTGCACCGATCGCCAATGGCGTTCTTCAGCTTTGTCATGATTATGATATTGATCTAAATGCCATCGACGAACTCGTGATTGGTGCAACCACAGCAGTCACCAACTTAGTGATCGAGCGCAAGGGCGCGAAGACCGCGCTTATTACAACCAAAGGTTTTCGTGATGTTGTCGCTATTGGGCGCGAGTTAAGATACGATATTTATAACTTACATGCACCTGGACCAGACCCAATCATCGATCGTGCCTTAAGGCTTGAAATCGATGAAAGAACCGATGCTGAGGGAAAGATAGTCCGATCGCCCTCAAGCGATGCGATCAAATCAACACTAGCCGATGCCAAAAGTCTTGGTGCTGAATCCATAGCGGTATGTTTACTGCACAGTTTCAGCAACCCGCAGCACGAACTAATGGTCCGCGAACTTGCCCAGCTTGAGTGTCCGGGCCTACCAGTAAGTTTGTCGCATGAGGTTTTAGGCGAACTTCGCGAATACGAGCGAAGCATTGCAACAATACTCAACGCCTATGTCATGCCTAAGGTCGGCAACTATTTGAACACTATTGAAGCTGGATTAAGAGCGATCGGTCTGAACACCAACTTACGGGTCATGCAATCCAATGGCGGTGTCATTTCTAAATCATTCGGTGCAAAGTTCCCGATTCGTCTGCTCGAATCCGGCCCTGCGGCAGGTGCTCTCGGTGCAGCGCACGCCGCTAAATCACTGGCTATGCCAGATTTAATCGCCTTTGACATGGGGGGTACCACAGCAAAGGCTTGCCTCATTAGCAAAGGAGACCCCGGCATTACCACCGAGTTTGAAGCAGCTCGAACCCAACGATTTAAAAAGGGTAGCGGTCTACCTGTACGCATCCCAACAGTCGATCTCATCGAGATTGGAGCAGGCGGAGGGAGCATTGCTCAGGTCGACACCACAGGACTATTGAAAGTAGGGCCGCATAGTGCTGGTTCCATGCCTGGACCGGCCTGTTACGGGCTTGGCGGCAGGCTGCCGACCGTTACCGACGCTGCGCTTTTACTAGGCTACCTTGATCCAGCGGCCACACTAAGCAACGCAGTCACCCTAAGCTACGACTCAGCGAGTAAAGCCATGGATGAGCATGTCGCTGCAAAGCTTGGCATCTCGCTCCATGAAGCAGCGGCGGGCGTACACCGTATCGTTTGCGAGCAAATGGCTGCAGCTGCAAAGATTCACGCCGTTGAAAAGGCAAAAGATATTCGCAAAAGCACGGTTCTTGCCTTTGGCGGTGCTGGCCCACTCCATGCACGCGAACTTGCTCGTCGCACCGCTGCCCGCCATATCGTTGTGCCATCGAGCTCAGGCGTTTTTTCAGCGTTTGGACTTCTTGTTGCGCCAATGAAGCTTGATATGGTTCGAACTCGCTACCAGAAGCTTGACGACATCGATTTCAAGGAATTAGAGCAATTCTTAAAGGCAATGGAAGAGCAACTGGGCCGCGAGCTCAAAGCCGCATCGACCAAGCCAGGAAACCCAGCCGAATCGGAAGCACAGACAAAGCTCGAGCATCATGGCCAAAACGACGAAGATCCCGCGTTACAAAACCGAGCTTCTTATCGATTCGTTCGGTCGGCCGACATGCGCTACGTCGGCCAAGGATTCGAAGTAGCCACTTCACTGCCTGCAGATCTATCGATGGCCAATCCAAAGGACATCAAGGCATCTTTCGAAACCCAGTATCGACGATTATTTGGGTCATCGATTGATGGGGCAGCGCTTGAGATTTTGAATTGGCGCATTGAAGCCTATGCATCACAAGGGCAAGCGATTCAGACCTTAGTCGGTCAGATAGGGAATAGCTCGCAAAAATCCGTCAAACGTAGAAGCGCTTATTTCCCTTGTATTCGCGATTGGGTCGATACACCTGTGCTTTCAGAACACGAGCTCTCCATTGATCATGCAAAGCAAGGCCCTGCTTTGATCGAACAGGCGGGTTCGACCGTTGTGATTGGACCGGGCGATCGTTATCACAAAGACTCATTTGGCAATATCCATATTTTTAACGCATAGCCATGATCGATCCGATTGACCTTGAAATTTACTGGAACCGTCTTATTTCGATAACAGATGAGGCAGGTGCCGTGCTCAAACGGACGTCCTTCTCGACGGTGGTCAGAGAGTCCAATGACTTCGCCTGTGTGCTGCTTGACTCGAAAGCAAGGCTTATCGCGCAATCTTCGCTAAGCATTCCAGGTTTTATCGGCACCGCACCACTGAGCTTAAAAGCCATGCTCGAGGCGATTCCTATCGAGGCGTTAAAGCCCGGTGATGTTTTGTTCACCAATGACCCTTGGATTGGGACAGGCCATTTACCCGATGCGAGTATGGCCCGACCTATTTTTCATAACCATCGAATCATCGCCTTTGCGATGTCAGTAGCGCACTTATCGGACATCGGCGGTCGACAGTGGTCGGCCGATGCCAATGAACTCTTTGAGGAAGGTATTCGCTTCCCGGTACTTAAGCTCGTCGAGGCTGGGAAGCTCAATGAATTTGTTGTGAACCTGCTGATGGGCAATGTCAGGCTACCCCAGCAAGTCAAGGGCGATTTATTCGCACAGCTTGCGGCATTATCAGTTTCAGAACAGCGTGTCTTAGAGCTCGTCGATGAATATAAGCTTGCTTCACTCGATGGGGTTGCTGAAGCCATTTTCATGGCCTCCGAACGCGCAGCCCTTGCCGAACTCGCCAGGGTCAAGCCTGGCATTTATAAAGGTTATGTCGATTCAGACGGATTTGATGAACCGATTCATATTCAAGCGAGCGTGGAGGTCTCACCGCATGGCATTTATGTTGACTACTCGGGAAGCTCAGCGCAAATTCGCTATGGCATTAATGAAACTTATAACCATACCTATGCGTATACCATCTTCCCCTTAAAGTGTCTCTTGGCACCCTCCATTCCTAATAACGATGGCTTTACACGTCTTTTTCGGGTTCATGCGCCCGAAGGGAGCATTGTCAACGCCCGATATCCAGCACCGGTCGGCGCACGCCACCTGATCGGCCATCAATTGCAGGCGGCGGTGTTCGAAGCACTTGCCGAGGTTTTTCCTATGCAGGTGCAAGCAGACAGCGGAACCCCGCTTTGGTCGGTCTTATTACGAGGCTTGGCTTGCGAGTCTCAGAAAGGCTTCTCGACCATTCTATTTTTTAATGGTGGCATGGGTGCGATGCAAGGACGTGATGGCCCCCCTGCTGCAGGCTTTCCAGCTAATATTTCAAATACACCCATCGAAGTTGCAGAAACCCTTGCGCCCATTATGTTCGGTGAAAAGTGTCTGGCCGAAGGCTCTGGCGGTGATGGCCGGTACCGAGGAGGC
>VGHV01000318.1 GCA_016868095.1 Betaproteobacteria bacterium | reverse complement strand
CCAATTGCCGTTTGTAAAAGCTTGTGGCCGCTTTATTGCAAGTACCCGAGATCTTTCCAGACTTTGTAGTTCGCTCTAAAGGCGCTGTAAGAATCCCACGCCTTTTTAAATTCTGGGCTCTTTGCGTTTTGTTCAGCTACGACTTCAACCCATGCTTTTTCAAAGGCTTTCAAGAACTCGGGCGACCATTTCATCAATTTCACGCCTTTAGCCTCTATATCCTTCATTGCTTTAAACTGAGAGGCTTCGCCTTCGGCATACTGCTTTAGCATAGTTGCATCACAAGCGGTTTGAATGATTGCCTTTTGTGCGGTACTGAACTCAGCCCATTTCTTTTTCGAAATGATTAACTCGTTGATTGTTGCCTGTTGGTGCCAGCCTGGGAAGTAGTAGTACTTGGCGACCTGATAAAAACCTAATGTAATGTCCATGACGGGCATTGAAAACTCTGTTGCGTCGATGGTCCCAAGCTGGAGTGCCTGGAAGATTTCACCGGCTTGTAAGAGCTGTGTGGATACGCCCAGCTTTTGCATTACGTTGGCACCCAGGCCGAAGAAACGCATTTTTAGACCCTTCAGGTCATCCAATGTTTTGATTTCTTTGCGAAACCATCCTGAGGCTTCAGGCGAAATAACGCCGCAAGGAATGACTTCAACGTTATATTTAGCGTGAAGCTCCTTCATGAGTTGCTCGCCACCACCATTTTTTATCCATGCAAGATATTCGCCGACGCCCGGACCGAAGGGAACGGATGCATACATGGCAAATGCAATATCTTTGCCCGTCCAAAAGCCCGATACTGTCCAAGCCATATCGAGGGAGCCATTGCCGACCGCATCGAGGTACTGGTTTGCTGGTACGAGTGCGCCAGGCTCAAAGCCTTTGACATCAATGCTTCCGCCCGACATGGTTCGAATCATTTCAACCAATCGTGTTTGGGTCGGTCCAAGCAGGCCTGTGGTGCTGGGGAAAGCCCAACCCATTTGCGCGCGAACCTTCTTCTCTTGCGCGATCGCGGGTGATGCAAGTAGGCCTGTCGCAATAGCAGCGCTGGCCAAAGCTTTAACGATGAATTTCATAAGTCTCCTTTCAGATGATCAATGATCGCGTGATGTTGTGGGTCTACGCCCACGATTTTTTGGATCTGCAGTGCAGTGCAAACGCGCAGACTTACGAAAGCTAACATGGCTCGCGGGTTTTAGGCAATGGGCCTCGGTCCGCCCGTGCATCGGCACTGATCAACGGCTTGCACAGCCTCGATCAAATCGGCTATTGTCTGCGCTTATGGTGGCCCACGAAGAGGCCAGCGTACTTATTTGCCCAGCCAAGTACGTTAAGTTTTATTAGCCCACATGTTCTTAGGAGTCCGTCGATGCATCTGAAATACCGCCTTGCTGCACTTGCAGCAGCCCTCAGTTTTTCCGTGTTTGCGCCTGGCCAAAGTGCTGCCCAGGAAAAAGTTTTGAATGTCGTGCCGCATTCAAACCTGGCGATTTTGGATCCAATCTGGACCACTGCTTACATGAGCCGCAATCACGGCTACATGATTTATGACACGCTTTTTGCGACCGATGCGAAGAATCAAATCCAGCCTCAAATGGTTGAAAGCTGGTTGGTTTCGCCCGATAAAAAAGTGTGGGAATTCAAGCTGCGTAACGGCCTGGAGTTTCACGACGGCAATCCGGTGACTTCCGAGGACGTGATCGCATCGCTCAATCGCTGGGGTAAGCGCGACGCGATGGGCGTGGCCATGTATACCTTTGTCGATAAGCTTGAGGTGATCAGCGCCAATCGATTCCGAATTGTTTTTAAGGAGCCTTGCGGTTTTGTTTTAGAAGCGCTTGGCAAGCCCTCATCCAACGTTCCATTTATTATGCCAAAACGGATTGCCGACACGGATCCGTTTAAGCAAATCTCCGAACATATCGGCTCAGGCCCCTACACCTTCAAGGCAGACGAGTTCAAGCCTGGCGATAAATCGGTTTACCTCAAGTTTAAAAACTACAAGCCTCGGTCCGAACCTTCATCAGCCATGGCCGGTAGCAAAGAGGTTTTTGTTGATAAGGTTGTTTGGAATCTTGCGCTGCGCGACAGTCAGGCAGCACTCAACGCGCTCGTTAAAGGTGAAGTCGACATGCTCGAACAAGTGGCCTTTGACCTCTATGAGTCAGCCCAGAAAGAATCGGCAATCAGCGTTATCAAACCCAATATCGGTTTGCAGTACATGTGCCGTTTCAACCACCTTCATGCACCGTTCGACAAGCCTGAAGTAAGGCGCGCAGCTTTAGCCTCGTTTAACCAAGAGGCTTTTCTGAGGGCACAGGTTGGTGTTAAAGAGCTCTATAAACCCTGTCCCTCGATGTTTACCTGCGGCACGCCTTATGGAAGCCCCGCAGGCAGCGAGATCCAGTCAAAGTCCAATATGAAGATGGCCCAAGAGCTCTTGAAAAAGTCGGGATATGACGGCACCCCGGTTGTGATCATGAAGCCCACCGATTTGCAATCGATTGGTAAGTTGCCCGATGTTGCTGCACAGCTCATGAGGCAGGCTGGCTTTAAGGTCGATTTGCAAGCTATGGATTGGCAAACCCTTGTCTCGCGACGCGCCAAGAAGGATGCACCTAAGGATGGTGGTTGGAGTATGTTCTGTACTGCCTGGGTGGCCCCCGATATTTGGAGCCCCATCAACAACGCTGCCCTGGACGCACGCGGTCTCAAGGCCGGTTGGTTCGGTTGGGGTGAGGATACGAAGCTCGAGGAGTTGCGTTCGCAGTTTTTGCGAGCAACCGATGATGGCGCTAAAAAGAAGTTAAGCGATCAAATTCAGACTCGTGCATTTGAAGTCGCCACCCATGCACCACTCGGTGAATATGTGCAGCCTGTCGGTGTTCGGAAAAATATCACGGGCGTCAATACCTCCGGTTTGTCGAATGTTTACTGGGGTATCAAGAAGAACTGACCTGAGTGTCAAGCTCTGTTGATCGATCCATCGATCAACAGAGAGAGCTGGTGCTTTTTGCAATCCTTCGCATGTTGTACCTGGCTAGGGCTTAGACCAGGCCGACTTGTTTAAGAAAAGGTCGCCTCTGGTCAATCAGTTGCCTTATCCTTAAACGCATGATTGTTTACATTCTCAAACGGCTGCTTGCTACGATTCCTGCTATTGCGGTCGTGGCGGTGTTGGTGTTTATGTTGTTGCGACTTACGCCTGGTGACCCCGCAGCGATCCTTGCTGGGGATGCTGCCTCGCCTGAGCAGATCGCCCAAATCCGTGCCAATTTGGGGCTTGAAGAGCCCTTGCTAGTGCAATTCGGTATCTGGCTTAAGCAAATGGCTTTGGGTGATTTAGGGGAGTCCTTTTATTTCAAAATTAAGGTGATCGACCTGATTGGGCAACGGCTCGAACCGACCCTGTCACTTGCAGCACTGACGATTGTCATTGCTGTGCTTGTTTCTGTACCGCTCGGTGTGCTTGCTGCCTGGCGCTTTGGGGGCTGGTTCGATCGCATCTTGATGGGTTTTTCGGTGATGGGTTTTTCCGTTCCTGTTTTCGTACTGGCTTATATACTGATCTGGCTTTTATCGGTGAAGCTCGGCTGGTTTCCGGTGCAGGGGTACAAGCGAATGGCCGATGGTTTTGGTCCTTATCTCTATCATTTGATCTTGCCGGCGGTTACATTGTCAGTGATTTATATCGCGCTTATCGCCCGGGTGACTCGGGCATCGGTGCTTGAGGCTTTG
>VGHV01000317.1 GCA_016868095.1 Betaproteobacteria bacterium | reverse complement strand
GTTGCTTGATAAACAAGCGGGCCGACTTGACTTGAAAGCGCTGGGATTGGCAGACGATACCCGTGTCGCTTTGAGTAAGCTCGTACGTCAGCCCCATGGAATCGTTTTAGTGACCGGCCCAACCGGTTCGGGCAAGACCACCACGCTTTATGCGGCACTCGGTCAGCTCGATAGCACCGTAACAAATATTCTTACGGTTGAGGATCCGATTGAATATGATTTGGAGGGTGTAGGCCAGACACAGGTCAATGCCCGGATTGATATGGATTTTGCAAGAGCGCTTCGCGCGATTTTGCGACAAGACCCTGATGTAGTCATGATCGGCGAGATTCGCGATCTGGAGACTGCTCAGATCGCGGTACAGGCTTCGCTGACTGGGCACTTGGTGCTTGCAACCCTACATACGAATGATGCGATCGCTGCAGTGACAAGGCTTGTCGATATGGGTATTGAACCGTTCTTATTATCATCAAGCTTATTGGGCGTTTTATCGCAGCGTTTGATTCGACTGCTTTGTGTTGCTTGCAAGACGCCTGATCCCTTACACCCCGGCGCCTGGCGAGCGGTCGGCTGCTCAGTCTGTGCGCAAAGCGGATTTCATGGCCGGGCCGCCATTTGCGAGCTCTTAGCGGTCGATCAAGCCATGCAAGCCTTGATTCACGAAGGTGCCTCTGAAGCTCGCATGCGTGAGCTGGCTCAGCGCCATGGTTTTAAGAATATGCGCGAGGATGCGCAGCGTTGGCTTCAAGCCGGATCAACCAGTGTCGACGAAGTGGTCCGCGTGACCCGCGACGCCTAGACACATATGGCTGCCTTTCGCTTTGAAGCGCTGCGGGGCGATGGTAAGCGCGAGAGCGGTTATCTTGATGCCGAGTCGATGCGTCATGCGCGTGCAATCTTGCGCGAGCGTGGCTTATTGTGTTTGCAATTAGATCGTTCGGAACAACAAAAGGCTCAAAGTCGTGATATCGCCTGGTTATCAGGAAAAGTCAAAGCGAGCTCACTTGCAAACGCGACCCGACAGCTAGCAAGTCTTGTTGCGGCAAGACTGCCGCTTGAGCGGGCATTGCTTGCAGTGGTGGAGCAAGCCGAGGAAAGGCGCTTGCGTGATCTGATTTCGGCCGTACGCAGTGAAGTGGTCGCCGGTCAGTCCCTGGCACAAGCGCTCGCCGCGTATCCGCGTGATTTCCCTGAAACTTATCGCGCGGTGATTGCAGCGGGTGAGCAATCGGGTGATTTGGCACCTGTTCTTTTGCGACTGGCCTCGGATTTAGAACGGGCGGGACAGCTAAGCCAGAAAATTGGGCTTGCCATGGTCTACCCTGCGATCGTGAGTTTGGTTGCGATGGCGGTGGTTATTGCATTGATGAGTACCGTGGTGCCGCAAGTGGTCCAGGTTTTTGCAAGCACCAGACAAACCCTGCCCTGGCTTACTCAAGCCCTGATCACTGTTTCTGATGCAATCCTGGCTTATGGCCTTTACGCAGGGGCAGCGAGCTTCGTAGCGGGTTTGCTTTTTTATCGGGCGATGCAAGGCAAAGAGTTTCGGCGACTTGTCCATCGGCGTCTGATCAGCATGCCAGTGCTGGGTCGATTGATCGTTGACTGGAATACGGCGCGCTTTGCCTCAACCCTTGCCATGCTCGTGGCCTCAGGGGTGCCCTTAATGCAGGCCTTAGTGGCTGCGGCAAGCACGGTAGGCAATCTCGTGATGCGTGAGGCGGTGATGCTTGCGCTCGAACGTGTGCGAGAGGGCATGAGTTTGTCGAAAGCCCTTGCCGATGCCCCGGGTTTTCCGCCGCTACTCAAACACCTGATCGCAAGCGGCGAGGCCACTGGAGATCTTGACAAAATGCTTGACCAGGCCGCCGTTGTGGCAACTGCTCAGGCTGAGCGTAGGGCACTTTTAACGACCAGCATCCTTGAGCCTTTCATGATTCTTGTGATGGGAGCGATCGTACTCACGATCGTCCTGGCGGTCATGATGCCGATTTTGGATATGAATGCTTTGGTGAGGTGATGGGTTGCAGCCCCAGGGCCTTGCTACACTTGGGCTTATCTTAAGGTCCAACTATGACAGCGTCTCAACACCCCGAACATCCCGAGCATTTCACTGACTTGTCCAACCACTTTTTAGTGGCGATGCCAGCTATGGCTGACCCCAATTTTTCGGGCACCGTGATCTATCTGGCAGAGCATTCACCGAAGGGTGCGCTTGGTATTGTGGTCAATCGCCCGCTTGAAATTGACTTGGCCAATCTTTTCGAGCGCATCAGTCTTAAGTTAAATGACACGCGTTTTGCAAGCCAGCCGGTGTTTGCTGGTGGCCCTGTGCAAAATGATCGCGGATTTGTGCTGCATTCGCCTGCGGGTTCATTTAGTTCGAGCATCCATGTGGGTTCGGATATTGCGCTTACCTCGTCCAAAGATGTGCTTGAGGCTGTCGCTGAAGGCAACGGACCGCGGCGACTGTTAATGGCATTGGGGTATGCAGGATGGGGTGAGGGTCAGCTTGAAGAGGAAATTGCAGCAAACGCCTGGTTAACCGTACCCGCTGCAGCCTCGCTGATGTTTGATGTACCGGTTGAAGAGCGCTTTCACCACGCCTTTGGCCTTTTAGGTATTCATCCGATGTTTTTATCACCGGCCGCAGGGCATGCCTAGTTCTCAGATCGTTCTGGGATTTGATGTCAGCTTAAATCGTATCGGTGTCGCCATTGGGAACCTTATCACGCGCGATGCCAGGCCTTTATTGCAAATCAATAATCGTGATAAAGATCAACGCTTTGCCGAGATCGCACGATTAGTCAGTGACTGGGAACCTGAGACCTTGATTGTCGGCGTGCCCAGCCATGCTGACGGTGCGCCGCTGCCCAACACCGCTTTTTGCCAACGCTTTGCCAATCAACTAAGGGGAAGATTTTCAAAACCCGTGATTGAGCTTAATGAAAATTTCACAAGTCTTGCTGCTCGCGAACGCAGTGGGCGTCAAATCAAAGCTTTGCTCGGGTCAGCGAGCATCGATGCTGATGAATTCATCGACGCCTGGGCTGCCGTGGCAATCCTTGAACAATTCTTAAGCGCCTAAGCTCGGCCGTATTGATCAGAAAATCGAACAATATCGTCTTCGTCAAGATAACTACCCGATTGGACTTCGATCATTTCAAGCGGCAGTTTTCCTGGGTTTTCGAGCCGATGTTTAACGCCAAGCGGTATGAAGGTTGATTGATTCTCGCCCAGAATAAAGACTTCATCGCCCCGCGTGACTTTTGCTGTGCCTTTTACAACGATCCAGTGTTCGGCACGATGATGGTGCATTTGCAGGGATAGCGCGGAGCCTGGGTTGACGGTGATACGTTTGACCAGAAAACGGTCGCCCGCGTCGATCGAGTCGTAAGTGCCCCATGGGCGGGCTACGCGTCGATGAAATCGTGCCTGACTCACGCCGCGGCGATCGAGTTCAGCCACGGCTTCTTTGACCTGTTCGACCGCTGATTGGTGAGCGACAAGAACGGCATCGGGCGTATCAATGATCAGTAAATCGCTAACACCCACCGTGACAACGGGCCTGTCTTGTGCGTAGACAAAGTTATCGTGGCTAGCGCAAAGTGTATGTGCATTGCCCATGTGGCGATTACCTTGCGCGTCGGGCTCGCAGCTGATTTCTGCAACGGATTTCCAGCTGCCCACGTCGCTCCAAGCGCCTGAAAATGGAACCATGGCTACCTTGTCGTGTTTTTCAAGCACAGCGTAATC
>VGHV01000316.1 GCA_016868095.1 Betaproteobacteria bacterium | reverse complement strand
AGTTACCAAAAGCCTGGTGGGCCCATGAAAAACTCATCGATCAATGCCCCCAATTGCTTTGTGTTTCAAGCAGCGGTGCAGGATTTGATACTGTTGATGTCGGGGCATGTACGATGGCAGGCATTGCCGTGCTTAATCAAAGCGGCTGTAATGCGAGGTCTGTAGCAGAGCATGCACTTGGGCTTATGCTTGGGCTTAGCCACCGGCTTGGCGAAGGCGATCGGATGCTACGCAGCGCTGATCGCTCTTTTTCAAGAGAAGACCTGATGGGGTCTGAATTAGGCGGTAAAACCCTTGGTATCGTCGGCATCGGCATGGTTGGACGTGAACTGGCAAAGCTTGCTCATGCTTTCGACATGCGGGTCATTGCCTACGATCCATTGTTAAATCCATTGACGATTCGCGAGCGCGGCGCAGAAGTTGTTTCACTTGAAGCATTGCTTGCCTCCTCCGATGTTGTCAGTCTTCACTGCCCACGCGATGCAAGCAGCATCGGCATGTTCAACGCGAAGCGCTTCGCAGCGATGAAGCCAGGCGCGTGGTTTATCAGCACCGCCCGAGGTGGCATCCATGATGAAGCTGCGCTACACCAAGCGCTTGAACAAGGTAAGCTTGCCGGGGCAGGGCTTGATGTTTGGGATCACGAGCCTCCGCCCTCCGATCACCCCTTAGTCCAACACCCCAAGGTCATTTCAAGCTTTCATACCGCAGGTGTCACAAGCCAAGCCCGATACAGAGCAGCGCTCTGGGGCGCTGAACAAGTTATTGACTTTTTAGGTGGCGTGAAGCCGCCGCGGCTTGTTAATCCTGAAGTTTGGCCCAAGCTTGAGAGCCGGCTTGCGAAGGCCATGAATGCCTATGGATGGGCACGCAAATCGATTTGAAGCAAGCTGCTGAGTTGATCGATGCTAGCGCTCGGATCGGTGACTTTGATCGTTTGCATGCCCATAGCTCTGGCAGGCTTTAGATTAATACCTAGATCGTCTAAATAAATACATCGTTCTGGATCCACATCGAGTGCTTCGGTCATCATCTTGTAGATCGCAGGATCAGGCTTTCTGATGCCAACAATTGCGCTTTCAATGACATGATCAAACAAGCACATGATGTCGCGCTTATATAACTTCGCAAAAGAAAGCTTTGAATCTTGGGTTTGCAAGGTGGAGATCGCCTTGAAATTGTTGGTGATGCACCCTGTTTTCAGTGTTTCGCTGATGATTCTTAAGGCTTGCACCATCGCCGGTCTAATTGTTCCTGCGATTAAGGGCAGAATCTCCGAACCAGCAATACGATGCCCTAAGGCTTCGCTTTCAAGCGCAAAAGCGAGATCAAAACCCTCGGCGCTCAACTCATCCCGCTCAAGCCTTGCCCAAGCGTTGTTGTCCGGATTGTGACTGTTTACGCGGCGGATAAATCCCGGTTCAATACCCTGCCGCATTTCAAAATCTGCGAAAGCCTCAAAAGGGCTTGAGGTGAGCACGCCTCCAAAATCCCAAATCACCGCATCGAATTGACTTGCCACCGCCACACCTCCATTAAAGTTCGGATCACCATGCCCACGCCGAGGAATCAATGACTACGCCTACACCACTGACACGTGACCGCCTTGCCTACAGGCCCTATGACACCTTACCTGAAGATGCCAAGCCGCTTGCTGACTATATCCTCAAGATTTCCTCTGCTGGACTTGCCGGCCCCTACAACGCGCTGCTTCGCAGCCCCAAGATGGCCAAACCCTGCCTTGAGTTACTTGACTACCTGCGTTTTCACTCCAGCATCTCCAAACGCATAACCGAGTTTGCCATCCTGATCCAGGCACGCGTGGGTAATGCGCCTTTCGAATGGTGGGCACATGAACGTATCGGCCGCCGCGAAGGGCTTGACGATCGCATCATCAAGCCCCTATGGGAAGCCTACCGCCCTCGCGACATGGATCTTGAGGAACGACTTGTGTTTGAAGTCTGCTCGCGCCTCAGTATCGAACAACGCATCCCCGATGCACTATGGGCTGAGGCGCTTGGACACTTCGGTGAGGCCGCACTGATCGATCTTGTTTCTGTAAGTGGTGTCTACAGTATGGTTTCCATGTTGTTAAATGCCGTCGAAGTCAGCGTGCCAGAAGGTGCTGAAGCACTCCCCAAACTCAGCGCCGCGCTCATCAAGGAGCGTATGCTTGGCGAGAACAGCCATGATCATTGATATTCACGGGCACTTCACAACCACACCGCCTCAGGTTTGGGCTTTTCGAGAGGCGCAAGTCGCAGCGCTCAGGGAGGGCCGCAAGCCCCCCGATCCACCAGCTGTCAGCGATGACGAGATCCGTGATGGCATTGAGAACAATCAATTACGCATCATGCGTGAGCGTGGTATCGATCTGACGATTTTCTCGCCCAAGGCCCTTGGCATGGACCATCATCGCGGCAACGAAGTGACCAACAAAGTCTGGGCTGACTATGCCAACGCCTTGGTTCACCGTGTCTGCCAGCGCTACCCAAAGGACTTCGTGGGCGCCTGCCAGCTACCCCAGGCACCAGGGGTTAAGCCAGGTACATTCGTTTTCGATACCTTAGAACGTTGCATAGGCGATTACGGTTTTATTGCTGCAAATCTCAATCCTGACCCCACAGGCGGCCATTGGTCAGACCCGCCACTTTGGGATAAAGATTGGTGGTATCCGCTATACGAACAACTCTTGCGTTGGGATATTCCAGCGATGATTCATGTGAGTGGTTCTTGCAATCCGCACTTTCACGCCGTTGCGAGCCACTATATCAACGGTGACACCACCGCCTTTGTGCAGTTCATGACCTCGTCGATCTTTGAGGATTTTCCTGAACTCAAGTTCATCATTCCGCATGGGGGCGGTGCAGTACCTTTTCACTGGGGGCGCTATCGCGGCATTGCGCAAGACATGGGACTGGCCGAACTCGAAGAAAAAGTGCTCAATAATGTGTATTTTGATACCTGCGTGTATCACCAGGCGGGCATCGATTTGATGCTCAAGGTACTTCCCACGAAGAATGTTCTTTTCGCTTCAGAAACCGTCGGTGCCGTACGCGGTATCGATCGGCGAACCGGGCATTTTTACGATGATACAAAACGTTACATTGAAGCCTCGTCAGAAGTCGACGAAATCGGCAGGCAGGCGATTTACTCGGATAATGCCTTGGGAGTTTATAAGCGATTAGGCCCCAAACTCAGTGCAATGCGTTCTAATAAAACAATCACTTAAGCGTCAAAGGTAAGTCATGGACTATGTCATCGAAGTTCCAAAACAAGTATCGCTTCCGGTACAGGGTAGCGCGCAGCATTTCCCGGTGGCTCGTATTTTCTGTGTAGGTCGCAATTACGCAGAACACGCCCGTGAGATGGGCCACGACCCTAATCGCGAACCACCGTTCTTTTTTATGAAACCTGCAACTGCCATCGTTGCAGGCGACGGCGAGTTTCCTTATCCAAGTTTGAGCCAGGACGTTCATCACGAACTTGAGTTGGTGGTTGCCCTTGGCAAGGGGGGCAGTCAAATTGCTGAGGCCAATGCACTCAGCCATGTTTATGGCTACGCAGTAGGGCTCGATATGACAAGGCGCGATCTGCAAGGCGAAGCAAAAAAAATGGGGCGACCCTGGGATACAGGCAAAGCTTTTGATTTTTCCGCACCCTGTTCGGCAATCGTACCGGCATCAAGCATTGGTCATCCAAGCAAGGGCGCTGTGGTGCTTGAAGTTAATGGCGAGATCAGGCAGCGAGGTGACCTACA
>VGHV01000315.1 GCA_016868095.1 Betaproteobacteria bacterium | reverse complement strand
AGCCGCCATGCTGATCATCCAAGGTCTCCAAAGCCTCACGCTGCGAACACTTCTTGATAACGTTTCAGTCACTTTCTGATCACCGCCGAATCACGGCAATACCAACCGGCGCGACCATAGCGTGGGCTTGACGGTGTGAAGGACTTGACCAAGGCTCGGGTTTGACCGTGTCAAGGACTTGACCAAGGCTAGGGCTCGACCGCAACATTGGTCGCATGCAAGAAGACAACCGAATTATGTTGGTCGAGGACTTGAAGGACTTTAGGCAATTGCTTGCAGCCCAGCTAAGAAATCGACACTTAGAAGTGATTGAGTTTGAAGACGGTCTTCAGGCCAAGCGCTTTCTCGGCACTGAGCGGCCTAGCGTTGTGCTGCTCGATATGAATTTACCCTTGCTTGACGGCGTTGAACTCTTGAAGTGGATGCGCAGCGAGGATATTCAAGCAACCGTCATTATGATTTCTGGAAGTGAGGACGAACTTGACCGCGTACTTTGCCTCGAGCTCGGTGCAGATGACTTCCTGGTCAAGCCCTTTAGTGCTCGGGAGTTATTAGCGCGTATTCGCGCGGTTCAACGAAGGCGACAGGTCGGGCTACAACCGGGAAACCCAAGCTCAAAAGCCTTGACAACAGAACAGGATAATCACGCGACCACGCCAGGGCAAATTCGGGTTGGTCGCTTGATGCTTGACACAGAGCGCCACCGCGTTGAACTTGATGGTCAATTACTAGAACTTACGACTATCGAATTTAGATTGCTACATTGCTTTATGAGCCAACCACAGCGGGTTTTTAGTCGAGCACAGTTGCTTGACGCAGCCTGGGGCCGTGATTATGTACAAGCGGTAAACAACCACATCTTGCGCTTGCGGCGTAAGATTGGCGATTCCGTGGAGGCACCCATACACATACAAACGGTCAAGGGCGTTGGGTATCGCTTCGAACCTTAGTAAAAAGTATCACGCATATCGCCCGTATCGCCCGTATCGCGTATATCACACATATCTCTGACATCTCCCCCCACACTTCACTGCTCGCTCATCCCTAATTTTTCTCATTGAAATGCAATCAATAACTATTGTTTCCATCGACTTTAATAACAAAAAGCACGAAGCCGACCTCGTCGAATTGCTCGATCGTTATGCAAGTGGACCGAGCGGTCGAGGCTACGGCCTCGAGCCTCATGTCAAGCAACATATAGGCCCATTGCTGGCGAGCCAATCGCACTACCGCGGCTGGCTTGCTTATCGAAACAAGGAAGCCTTGGGCCTGGTCAACGCCTTTGTAGGGGTCTCGAGTTTTCGAGCAAAATTGCTTTTAAATATCCACGATATCTGCGTCCACCCTAAGGCACAGCACCAAGGCATAGGGACCGCCTTGCTCGAACATGTCGAAACTGCAGCGATCAGTGAAGGATGCTGCAAAATAACGCTCGAAGTTCTCGAAGGCAACCAAGCAGCAGTGGGTGCATATCTTAAAGCAGGATTTAAGCCCTACCAGCTCGATCCCAAGATGGGTCAGGCTATGTTTTTTGAAAAATATATCGGTATATAAAAGGAGTTGAACCATGCCATCGTTTGATGTCGTATGTGAAGCCAACATGGTTGAAGTTAAAAACGCTGTTGAACAGTCCAATAAAGAGATCAGTACCCGATTCGACTTTAAGGGATCTGATGCACGTATCGAACTCAAAGATCTTGAACTAAGCGCCTTTGCAGACGACGACTTTAAACTTTCTCAGGTACGCGATGTCCTATGGTCAAAGTGTGCGAAGCGACAGCTCGATGTCCGCTTTTTGGATAGCGGCGATATCCAAAAAATCGGCGGCGACAAAGTCAAGCAAGTCATAACCGTTCGAAAGGGCGTGGCAAGCGATGACGCAAAGAGAATCGTCCGCTTGATCAAGGACAGCAAAATCAAAGTCCAGGCGAGCATCCAGGGAGAAAGCGTTCGTGTGAGTGGCTCAAAACGCGATGATTTACAAGCGGCGATCGCACTCTTGAAAAAAGAGGTGCAAGACCTTCCTTTGGACTATAACAATTTCCGAGACTGAAAAAGAATAGGCGCTTGGCAAGCGCCGATTAAGCTTGAGCGCCTACCAATTCGGAGACCGCAACTCGGCCCATGCCGAATGATTGTGGATCGATTCAAAGTTTTCGGCGCGCACACAAAATGCGCTCAGGCCGTAGCGATCCTGGGATGCAAGAAGCGCGGCAGCAACATCTCGTACGAGGTCTTCGACAAACTTTGGATTGTCGTATGCGCGTTCGGTAACGTGCTTTTCATCCACTCGCTTGAGCAATCCATAAACCTCGCTTGAGGCCTGCGACTCGGCAATTGCAATTAAAGCTTCTGGGGAGAAATCACCGAGTCGAGCATTATTTAGTCTGGCTTCGAGTTGTAAATGCGAACGCTGGTTGTGGGCACCATAGGCCGATACTTCTTTTGAGCAAGGGCACAAGCTTGTGACAGGTGCGGTAACCGAAAGCTCGCAGTAGGCCTGGTCATGGCCACCACGAGTTTTTAGATCGATCTGATAATCAAGTAGGCTTTCCACACCAGAAACCGGCGCTATTTTTTTTAAGAAAAGCGGAAATTGAAACTCAATCTGCCCCTCTATCGCTTGCAAGCGATCAAGCATCGCATGATGCAGCTTGAGCATGCCGGCAAGATCAAGCGCAGGCCCCTGCCCCAAGCCCTCGAGAAGCGCAACGAAGCGGGACATATGAGTACCCTTTTGGTCGGCAGGCAATGCAACATCAAGCGATGCCTGCATGACTGTGTGCTGCTCACCATCGCCGGCCCGCCAACGCAGGGGATAGCGAAGCCCACGAACCCCAACCCGTTGGATCGCTAAATTGCGCTGATCGCGATAAGCCTGCACATCAGGGATCGGCGAATCATGCTTAAGGTCACGTGTATTCATAGAGCGCCCAAGTCTAACGCATCGGTTGGGCGACAAGCCGCGGAGACCTTGGTGAAAGTAGGCTCGAGAATCGCTTTAAGATCGAGGCCTCAATGCCTTCGCTGTTAAGCCCTTCAAGTGCAAGCAATTGCTGATGGTCGCCGTGATCAATGAAACGGTCGGGCAGCCCTAGCATCAGCAAGGGTCGATCGATCGACAGACCAAGCAGGGCTTCGGCCACCGCACTACCCGCTCCGCCTGAAACCACATGCTCCTCAACCGTGACAAAGCCTTGGTGGCTATTTGCAAGTTGCTGCAGCAATTCACCATCGATCGGCTTCACAAATCGCATGTCTACCAAACTCAGATTAAGCTGCTCAGCGACCGCTTTACATGCATGCACCATCGAACCAAAGGCAAGGATGGCAAGCGACGCGCCTTCCCGAAGCACACGGGCGCGACCAATCGCCAGCGCTTGCATGCTCGCCCTAGCTACAGTCCCAGGGCCGCTACCACGAGGGTAGCGCACGGCAACAGGTCCCTGGTGCATAAAGCCAGTGTGCAGCATTTGCCGGCACTCATCCTCGTCGGAAGGCGTCATGACAACCAAATTGGGGATACAGCGCAAGTAGGCGATATCGTAGGCACCTGCATGGGTTGCGCCATCGGCTCCCACAAGACCAGCACGATCGAGAGCAAAAAGTATGGGTAAATTTTGCAACGCTACGTCGTGAATCAACTGGTCGTAGCCGCGCTGTAAAAAGGTTGAGTAAATCGCAAGCACAGGCTTCATGCCTTCACAGGCAAGACCTGCAGCGAAGGTCACCGCATGTTGTTCAGCGATCCCGACATCAA
>VGHV01000314.1 GCA_016868095.1 Betaproteobacteria bacterium | reverse complement strand
TCTCGCTGATCCGGCTTAAATCGCCCTGCACCGCGGGTCGAATCATGGTTTCCATAAGGCTTTGTCAGGTCCGCCTGTGATCGTCGTTAAAAAGTCTTGTCCCTTCGCAACGCAGGGCGCCTTGGGCAATCAATTCATCGATGGCCCCATGCAGCGCATCGTTGGCCGCCATACCCATTTGTTTGGCGCATGCGTCAAGCAGTGTCGCACCAGCTAAATGCTTTTCGAGCGCAGCCCTATCAGCCCATTCCAAGTCGAGCATAAGAAATTTCAGCAAGACTTTGAGCGCATGCAGTGCGTGTTTGGCGGGCGCGTGGTGCATGGCAGCGAGTCGCTTTCGGGCGATTGTCAAAGCCTGATCGACATCAGCAAAGGCAGGGCCATGGCCTGGGAAGATCCAACGCGGCTGCAAAAACTCAATCAGATCGAGCATGGCGGCTTGCTCCTCAAAGCCCGATTCGCCTTCAAGCTCAGGAAAGATCACGCCAAAACCTTCAGCCCATAGTGCATCGGCCGAAATCAACAAAGCTCTTGAAGCTTCAAAAAAAATCAGCGACTTTGGGTCGTGGCCTGGTGCGGCATGAGCTTCCCAGCAAAGCTCGCCGCATGTGATCAGGTCACCAGGCTTGATGCTTGCATCGGCACGAAAACGCTGGCAGCGTTGTCCGGTTGCCTGAAAGCTCGGTGCTTGTTCATCCCAAAGGCGTACTGCCTCAAAGCTGGCTGCCGGCACGAGCAGCTCGCAGTCAAAGCTTTGCTGTAAGAGGGCGTTGGCGCCGCAATGGTCTGAGTGCAAATGGGTGTTGATGAGTCTGTGTAGTCTTGTTCCCTCAAGCATTTGCCGCAATTGGTCGCGCGTGTTTTGCGCGTGTTTGATGTAACCGCTGTCAAAAAGCGTAGCGCCCTGTTGATCATCGAAGATCAAGACCGAGTTGCACGATAACCAATCGCGCTGTATGAAGCGCAGCTGATTGGGCCAGTCTGGATGGCTTGATGCATCGCAAAGCAGGCGCACATCAGCTGCGGGCGCTTGCTTGGACGTTGTTGGCGGCTTTCGCCGGGCGTTGATGGCCTCAAATACCGCTAAACGCGATGCATCGCTCAGACTTCCCCAGCTTGCAATCTCGTCGATCGTTCTCAGGCAGCCCTCGCATAAACCGCTTGCCGGGTCCATACGGCAGACAGAAATACAAGGTGAGGCGATGTTAGCCAAGGTAAAGCGCAGGGCTTGGGCGGGATGAAAAACCGCTACCGGCAAAACGGCCTAAGCGCGCACTGGTGTCGGTGAAGCGGCTGCAGCTTAATGGCCCAAAACTTAAGCATTGGCCGCCTCAGCCCTTGCAGCCTCACGGTTGCGCTTTTTGGCGGCAAGCGCATTGCCGACCCTGGTTTGGGGTCGGATACCTGTTTGCTCGCAAATCCACTGACCGGTGTCGACCAATTGGTCTAAGTCAAGCCCTGTTGAAACACCAAGCCCTTCAAGCAAATAAACCACATCCTCGGTGGCCACATTGCCGGTTGCACCTTTGGCATAAGGGCAGCCGCCAAGACCTGCAATCGAAGCGTCAAAACGGCGAATGCCCACGTCCAAGCAGGCCACAATATTGGCGATTGCCTGCCCATAAGTGTCATGGAAATGACCAGAGAGGGTATCAGCACCCACCAAACTAGCGCAGGCTGCCATCACTTCTCGTACTTGATCGGCTGTGCCAACGCCAATGGTGTCAGCAATGCCAATTTCATCGCAGCCCATATCGGCAAAACGCTGGCTCACTTCAAGCACGCTTTGAAGGCTAACCTCGCCTTGATAAGGGCAGCCAAAAGCAACCGATACCGCTGCACGCAGGCGCAGACCATGGGTTTTCGCGGCAAGGGCAACCGGCTCAAAACGGGCCAATGACTCGGCAATCGAACAATTGATATTGCGCTGCGAAAAAGCTTCCGAGGCGGCGCCAAAAATAACGACCTCGTCGGCACCCGCTGCAAGCGCCGCCTCAAAACCTTTCATATTCGGTGTGAGTGCGCTATAGCGACCGCCACTTATCCTTTTCATGCCGGCAAACACGGCATCGGTCCCCGCCATTTGCGGCGTCCATTTGGGCGAAACAAACGAGCCCACCTCAATAGACAAACAGCCTGCCTTGGAAAGCCTATCGACCAAACCGATCTTTAAGTCGCTTGCGATGAACTGTTTTTCATTTTGCAAACCATCGCGAGGACCGACTTCGGTGATGAAGACCTCGGTTGGGCGGGTTGTTGGATGCGGTGCCTGCGCCGATGCGCTGTGACTTGATGCCATGCCAATTCCTTGCACTGGAGTTCTCACTAATAAGCAAGCTTGCGGTCAATCTTTCCGCTTGGGGACTCGCCGCCGATGAGTTGCATCATCTTAGCGGCGATTTGCTTCACCGCAGGCTGCAAGAGGGTGCATGCCGCCACATGGGGTGTGATGCGGACCTTGGGATGCTTCCAAAAACGACTTGAGGGATCGAGCGGCTCCTGGCAGAACACATCAAGGCTTGCCCCTGCGAGACTGCCGCGATCAAGCGCATCGAGCAAGTCGGCCTCGACCACCAAAGGGCCTCTTGCCACATTGATTAACCAAGCGCCGGGTCGAAGCAGGCCAATGGCTTCGGCGTTGATCATGCCTCGGGTTTTTTCGGTGAGTGGTGCAAGCAAGATCAGGATGCGGGTTGCCTGCAAAAACCCCCGCCACTGCGCCGGTGCATCGTCTTGACGTCTGTAACCATGTACCGGAAAACCAAGTGCCCGAAGGCTTGCTGCAACTTGCTGGCCAAGCACCCCCATGCCCACGATGCCAACCGGATACTCGAGCGCATCAAGCGGTTCGCGCTGCTGCCAGCGCGCAGCTTGCTGATCAGCAGCATAGGCCTCACGCTGACCGAGCACATGTAAACACTCAAGCGCACAGTATTGCGCCATTTGGAGGCCCATGCCAGCATCTTCGAGTCGATAAATCGCAAGATCAGGCGGAACCGTTTGCGCGCGCAAAATCGCATCCACACCCGCGCCTGCATTGAAAAAGGCTTTGAGTTGGGGTTGTGAGGCAAAAAAAGCGGCCGGCGGCAACCAACCCACCGCGTAGTCGGCTTTGAATGGCGTGTCGGCTGGGGACTCGGCCTTGTAAGCACAGACCTTAGCCTCAATCGCAGATTCGTCAAAGGCAGCTTGAAGGGCCTGCACCCAGTTCATGCGCTCTTTTTCATCGGCAAAAACGACAGCGATATTGATCATGCTGCTGGCGCTCCGGCTTTTTCGATCTGGGCGATGAGCGCGCCATCAGGCACTTGATCGCCAAGGCCATAGGCAAGCGTGATGAGTTGACCAGAAAAGGGCGCAACAAGGCTATGCTCCATTTTCATCGCCTCCATGACTAAAAGCACTTGGCCAGCTTCGACACCATCGCCTTGAGAGGCATTGATCGCGATGATTTTTCCAGGCATTGGAGCAAGAAGCGCACCAGCGCTTTGCTGATCGCTTTCAGCAAGCTTGTCCTCGAGCAAGATTTGCCAAGCGCTACTGGCCAGCGCTAAGTCGAGCATGATGTGCGGCTTATCAAGTCCCGTGAGCCTTGCCTGCAAACGTATGGTGCTTTGCGCTTGCAGCCCTTTGCCATGACTGCCATCTAAAGGCATCGGCTCGCAGGCCTCAAAGCTTGCCGCAAGCTCAAGCGCTTTCGATGGGTGGGTCGTCAATTCGCCATCTCGCAAACGCCAGGACTGGCCAAGAACCGATACGGTCAGGTCAG
>VGHV01000313.1 GCA_016868095.1 Betaproteobacteria bacterium | reverse complement strand
AACAATTAATAGACTTAAAGCAAGCTTGCCCGCCATCGCCATGCCGATTGATCCAAGCCCGGCACCGAGCAAATGGGGCAGCAAGGGCGAGATCACAAACAAAATTGCGGCAGGCAATAGTGGTCGCCACTGAAGCGGGATACCGGAGGCTTTCGCAAGCTTGGGGGCTTCAGTGACTGCATAGATGTAAAGCATCGATATAAGTCCTGACGCAATACCCAGTACCAGCGCGATGATCATGTTTTGCGCATCTAGTGCCGGCGCATCAATTACTTTAAAGAAGCGATGCTCGCTAAGCAACTGCGTTGACACCCAGTATGAGGCGAAAGTACAAGCAAGAACGGGGCCGGGACCGAAGGCGCCAAAACGGCGGATAATCGCCTCATGGGCAAAGACCGCAGCACCGATTGGCGCAGAAAAGACCGCTGCAATGGCAGCTCCGGCACCGGAACCGAGCACAACATCGCGAGGCAGCCGCGTGGAATTACGTTGTAACCAGGCACTCAAGCAGCCACCGAAGTGCACCAGGGGGCCAAACATGCCAACCGACGCGCCACCCGATAAATTATTGAGTGCTAAAAACGATGACAAAAAGCCCGATCGCAAATCGGCAGGCTTGTCGTATTGTGCAAAGTGAATCAAGTCGGCAGGACCGTGGGGCCTACCATTTTCGAGCAACTTAAGGATCCGACCGGCAATGAGTGAGGACACCAAAAGCGCGACCCCAACTTGTGGCGAATAATGCCAGGACAGGGCCGAAAACTCGGTTGGTAATGGCAAAGCCCAAAAGCTGTTGGCAAAGCCCACGATCTTAAAAAAAGCAACAGCGGCACAAGCTACCAGTGCGCCAATAAGCAAGGACAAAACAACTGCCGTGATTCGAATAGCTAATTGACTCGATCCTTCAGCAAGATCCAAGTCGTCTTTTGATTGGCTCATTAGGCCCTCCCCAGCAGCATCATTGAGCGAAATTCCTGCATCAAATGGCATGCTCAGACCGAAGCCTGCGCAAACCACCCGTACATCCGAGTTACTAACCGCTGATCATTTCGGCAATGCGTGCCTGATTCGCAGCAATCTTCTCGTGATTGGCAAGAATCTTCTCGCGGCGAGCGTAAATTTTTTCGCTATCTTTCAGAATAATTGCCCTATTTGCTTGGACTTTCTCCATGACGGCATCGATCTTTGCGCGATTGGCAGCAGCCCGCTCCTGGATTTCAGCAATTCGAGCAGTGTTTGAAGCGATACGCTCTGCGTTGGTCTCGGGTGTTGCCTGCTCTGGATGCAGATCACCGTCGAGCCACTGGCGGTTCTTTTCGATATTGCCCGAATTGAACTCAACGATCTCGGCGTTGCCTTCCATGATCACATGGTTAACTTCGATCAACATTCGATTGATATCGCTCATCTTTTCACTAACCGCAATAACTCGAGCATTTAGCTTGGAGCGATGATCGAGAAAATCAACATGCGCCTGATTCAATAATGAGTCACGGAAGTTTGCCTGCACAGGCCCTTCAATCTTTAGGCCTTGCAGGATCGCCTTACGGTTCCTGAAAATATCATCGGTGTTTTGATTCGCCATTTGGCGATTGCCCATGAAGGCTGCCGCATAATTTTTTAAAACCAAGGCACGGTTTTCCTCGATCATGGCGCGCTCTAAATAGGCTTGAGCCTTGTTCCACATAACCGTGGACTCCAAGGCGTATAGCTTGGCACGGTTGGCATTGATATTGGCACGATTGTCAACTTGACTCATTAAAAGCTCCTCTGTCTTCAGCGATTGCAACACTTTTGTAAAAAATCATTTGGTTTCAGGATGGGGAGAAAGACTATAGACTGGTCCCAACAAGCGCTGATTCAGCGACTGGGAACCTGCCTATCAATAAGCAAGAACCATCTCTGAGCGTCGGAGCATATTTTGCTTTTATGACAAAGCAAAGTGTTTTGCGCCAAAACATTTGCTTTGTTTTGTAACATATTTGTCGCAAATATGTTACCTGAGATCAGAATTAACCTGACTCGATGGTTTGGATGCGATTACCGCTTACGACCCGGTGAAGCGAGGGGTGAAAGGCTTATTGCCGCAAAGATTGCTGCGCCGCAGCAATCTTTGCTCAGGGAATCCATGCGATTCCTACTTTGCGCAGCCACGGAATTCCCGTGTTTTTGAAAGGCATCGTTCTTGATGCAAGCTACAATTAGGGTTTTTATGTGTTGAAAAAGGATGACTTATGGGCCTATTTGGTAAAAAAGAGCCTCCACCACCGCCACCCGACCCCAACGTGGTTCGAGTCCGTCCTGAACTTACCTGCTGCGCGACTTGCCTATGGTGGATGGGCAAACGAAATTACGTGAAGCAAACTGAACAATTGACTGAGACGAAAAAGGGTAAGACTGATATTTTCATCCGCGTTAACAAGACTGAAACAGGTCAGTGCGGGAACGTGAAAATGGACCAGCAGTACGGCACCCCTTATCCACCCGCGTATCACTGCGACGGATACCAGAGTTGGTTCGTCAATGGGCTTCCAAACCAGCGCTAGGCGCTTTGGGCAGCGCAGGGAATCGCAGTCTGATGCTTGTGCCGGGATCGGGCGAGTTTGAGTCAAGCGTCAGGTCTGCCTTCAAGATTCTGCAGTATTCCGCAACCAGGTATAGGCCAAGGCCAGTTCCGATGCGCAAAGCAATTGGCGAGGATCCTTTGAACCAGCGTTCAATAACACGATCCCACTCTTTGCGATTGATGCCTGGCCCATATCGACAATCGTAAGCACGACGCTGCCATCATGCTCAGAGTCAATACCCATGGTAATTGTTGCTAAGCCAAGGTTGGTCGGCTTGCCGTAGCACAGACTATTGTCAATGAGGTTATCAAGAATGCCATCGATAAGCGAAGTCTGTCCGATGACCTCAACCGGTCTATCGACGCCGCGAACACCCAAATCAACGCCTAGTGCATCCGCGCGCCGCAAGTGCCTGAGCAAGGCTTCTTGAACACTCTGGTCAAGCCTCATGGTCTTTAGCTGCAAGACTTCGCGCGCTTCAACCACAAGCGCCAGAGCAAGCAACTGATCAATCGTATGACTTGCGTGTTGCTGGCGTTCCAGCACTGCGATGAGCTGTTCACGCCAAACGGCTGGCTTGTCTTGGGCTAGACCATATTCAGCCAAAGCACGAATCCCTGCGAGCGGTGTTCTTAATTCGTGCGCGACGTTACCAGCGAACTCTCTTTGGCTCTGGACGATACCGGAGATCCGCAGGAGCATTGCGTTAATGGCCTGGCCCAATCGCCGGATCTCTAGCGTTCCACCTGCCTCCGGAATCGGTTCTAAATCGTGTTCATCACGATCATTAAGGCTGGCTGCGAGGGAAGAAAGCGGTTGTACATCCTCTCGAATTGCGCGCCTCAACCAAAGCGCCAAGCCCAAGAGCAAAAGTAGCTGCGGGCCGAGAGAGTAAAGCAATAAGGAGCGAAACAGTTGATCCTGGCTCTTGGTAGTCTGTGCAATAACAACTTTAAATGGCGCCGGTCCGGCGCGAGCAATCACGACGGCACGTAAGTACTGCCCTTGCAAGTTAAGTTCAGTGAAGACCGGCGGGTGCAGTGAGTCAAGCACAGGCAGGAAGAGTCTCGAATGCCCCGCGATCAAACGACCATCAGGATGAAAAACAGCCAAGAACAGCACTTCGTCACGGTCAAAAAGGAGTGTCTCAGTCTCATTCGACGAAAGACCAAGACTCAAACGATTCTGTTCGTCAAGGCGCACATGG
>VGHV01000312.1 GCA_016868095.1 Betaproteobacteria bacterium | reverse complement strand
GTATGAAATCACTCAAGTATTGGTTTGCACTTGCGTTGGCTGCCGGATTTAGTTCGCAGGTGGTCGCTGAGGGCAAAGGGAAGGCTGCGCATTGGACTTATGAAGGCGCACATGGCCCGGAGCGCTGGGCCGCGCTTGCGCCGGAAAATGCCAAGTGCAGCCAGGGCAAGACCCAGTCGCCCGTCAATATCATGGATCGTGAAGTGATCGCTTCAGAACTTGAATCGGTACAATTTCACTATCAGCCTTCGCCATTTCGCTTTGAACACAATGGGCATACGCTGCAAGTCACCCCTTCAGGCGAAAACTACGTGATTATCCGCGGCACTCGTTATGATTTGCTGCAGTTTCACTTTCATGCACCGAGCGAATATCGTATTAATTTCCGAAATTTTTCGATGGATGTACATTTTGTTCATAAGAGCGCTGAAGGCAGGCTTGCTGTGATTGGTGTCTTGCTTGACGCAGGTGGGATGAACCCAGCGATGGATTATTTGTGGGCACACCTTCCCTTGAGCAAAGGCGACACGGTCGAACCCAAGTCTGCTTCGCTCGATATGAATCAATTGCTGCCAAAGGAACGAGCCTACTTCCAGTTTATGGGTTCACTGACAACGCCGCCTTGTTCCGAAGGCGTGCTTTGGACCTTGTTTCAAGAACCCGTAAAAATCCGTCCCGAGCAGGCGAGCATTTTCCTCAAAGTGGTCGGTATGAACGCTAGACCGGTCCAACCTTTGAATCAGCGAATTGTTCGCTATTCGCGTTGAAATGACTTTTTAGCCTTGTTTATTTGACGGCTCTCGGGGATACACAAACCATCGTCCTGGCTGAATCTGAAGCTCGACAAGATCCCCGCGCTTGAAGGTTTGAATCGAGCTTCTTACCCAGACTGCGCCTTCGGGAATCTGCGTGGCGAGTACCTCCAGGTCACAAAACGGCCCTGCAAACTCGATCCTTCCGACCTGGCCGCGGATTAGCCCAGGACTTCCAAGGGCTTGTCCGGTCACACCCTGGATCGGCCCTGGGCGACTCTCCATCACCCCTGGCAAAACGGGCGCAGTGCTTTGCGGCGTGATCAACTCCCAGGTGTTGGGTAGTAGAGCAATTCGGCAGGGGCCTTGGGCAACACCCGGATGAGAGCCCAATACGAGATTACCCCAGCACACGCGGTGATCCCGATCGATGTGCCCATCGACACAATGCGCCTGTGCCATAAACTGTGCGGCA
Source organism: Betaproteobacteria bacterium (assembly GCA_016868095.1). GTDB lineage: Bacteria > Pseudomonadota > Gammaproteobacteria > Burkholderiales > Burkholderiaceae_E > UBA3064. Next base: position 2,578 of record VGHV01000312.1, on the reverse strand, counting down.
AACTCGCTCGCAGGGCTTGTGAACATGCTTGAAGGATTGCCTTCTTGAACAATTCGACCCTGGTCCATCAAGACAATATGGTCTGCAATCCGTAATGCCTCATCCTGATCGTGCGTGACGTAGATGACCGTTAGTCCGAGGGACTCTTGCAGCGCACGGATTGATCGCCGCACGGTTTTTCTCAACTGTGTGTCGAGGTTCGACAAAGGTTCGTCAAAGAGTACGAGTTTTGGCTCGAGAACAAGCGCGCGAGCCAGTGCAACGCGCTGTTGCTGACCTCCGGATAATTGTGCAGGCATACGCTGAGCATAGGCTTCGAGCGACACCGCATTAAGCGCTTGTTGGACCCTTTGTTCGATGGCTTCGCCCTTGATTCCCTGTGAACGCAAGCCGTAAGCGACATTATCAAACACGGTCATATGCGGAAACAAGGCATAGTTCTGAAAAACCATACCAACGCCGCGCGCATTGGCAGGCTTATTTTGAACCTCTTCGCCTTCGATACATATACGGCCTTGGTCAACGGCTTCAAGGCCTGCAATTAATCGTAGCAAGGTGGTCTTGCCACAACCTGAAGGACCAAGAAGCACCGTTACTTGTGAGCCTGGTATGCGCAAGTTCAAGTTTGCGATGACGGGTGCTGAGCGCTTCAGGTAAGCCTTCGTCAATGATTTGATTTCAACACCGATCATCGGTTGGCCGCCATTTCTTGACGGCGGATCTGACGCCGATCGCCAAACAAAGCTTGAACGGCAAATGCTACTGCCGTCATGATCATGGTTAGAACCGAGCAGTAGGCAAGGGCAAGTCCATAGTCGCCCTGGCCAATTCGGCCAATAATCCAGGTGGTGGCAAGCTCGTATTCGGCGTTCACAAGAAAAATCACCGCTGACTCGGTGGTCATAGCACGCACGAAACCATAAAGTAGTGCTGCAACCATCGCCGGTCTAATCAAGGGCCAAATCACCTTAGCTAAGGTTTGCAAAAGACTTGCACCGAGTGTCATTGAAGCTTCATCTAAAGAACGGTCTATTTGTTGGATCACGGCGCTCTGGCTTCGGATGCTAACCGGCAAGACACGGACGACTAGGCAGATCACAATGAGAAGTCCAGTACCCGTTAACTCAAAGGGCGGCACGTTAAAGGCCAAGATATAGCTCACCCCAATGACAGTCCCAGGAATCGCAAAGGCAAGAACCGAAAGACCATTCATTAGTGAACGGCCGACAAATTGTAATCGGCTCATCCAATAGGCCATCAAAAGCGCAATCAGCGCCGATACTGGCGCAGCGATCAAGGCGAGTTTAAGTGTTGTGAATAGTGAATCCCAGGCTGGACCCGAAAGCAGCCAATTGGATTCATCGCGTTCAAGGGTGAAGCCGCGCAGCAAGTGTTCGAAACTGGGGCTGTAGTCGCGTCCCCAGGTTGTTACAAATCCACCTGCAAAGGCAAAGCTGTAGACCGCGATAAGAAGCATAATCCAAAGAACACTTAAGCTTGCAAGGCTGAATGAAAGCGCCGAAGGGAGTTGCATCGCCTGACTGGCATCGGATTTGCCCGAGATACTCACATGCCTTGACTCGGACAAGAAGAACGATTGAATGGCTATAGCTGTCATGGCAAAGGCTGCGAGCACGAGTGCTTGCGCACAGGCTCTACCAAAGTCAAGCTGGGCTCCAACAACTGAAAAAAATATATCAGTGGCAAGAACGTTATACGATCCAGCAAGAATTAAAGGGTTGCCAAAATCGGCGATGCTTTCAATAAAGCCGACAATGCAGGCATTACTGAAACCCGGCAACAACATGGGCAGGGTTACGGTCCGCAAGATGCGCAGGCGGCTTGCACCGAGGCTTTGTGCAGCTTCATCAAGGGCGGGGTTGAGGTTTTGCACCACGCCGCGCATCATTAAGTATGCGATCGGCGTGAAGGAGAAGATTTGAGCAAGTACCAGGCCTTCAAGTCCGTAGAGCCACCTTCCCATCGACCAGGCAAAGCTTTCCTCAAGCCAGTTATTGATCACGCCAGCGCGCCCAAAGAGCATCACAAGTCCGAGCCCGACCACAAAAGGGGGCATGAGCATTGGCAAGATTGCAAAAAGTCCAAGAGGCTTACGAAAGGCGGGCAACACTCGCTCCGATGTAAAAGCAAGTACGGTCCCAAGCAAGCTCGTCGTGAGTCCGCTAATGAGCCCAAGCAGCAAACTATGCCAAGCAGTTCCGCAAACTTGCCGGCTGACCAGACAGTTGAGCGACCAAATCCTTGAGTCACTGAGCCGCTCCCAGGCAAGGCCTGGCACTAGTTTTCCAAATTCGTCCTGACCAAGCGTGAGGGCAGCACGCAAGAGGGGGTAGGCCAAAAACAATAACAAGAACCCAAGCAATAGGCCGGCGCTTGACCCAGCTAGCCTTGAGCGCGCGAAGTCACCTCGGCTCGCTCGCCATGAACCCCAAAAGGCCATGAGTAAGCCAAGCCCAAGCGTCCAACATAGACTGATGTAAAAATATGTTTCGTTACCAGCTGCCATAGAGGCGACCATCGCTAGCGCCGACCAGATAGCCCCAATCAAAGCTCAAAA
>VGHV01000311.1 GCA_016868095.1 Betaproteobacteria bacterium | reverse complement strand
ATGAACGATCTAAATCGCTTGACACTCCCATTTACAACGGCGCTGCATTGAAAGCTGGGAACCATTTAGCAGGGCCTTGCATTATCGAGACCACCGACACCACGATCGTTGTTCGCCCGGGTCAAAGCTTAAGAGTTGACGGATGGGGTAATTTTGAACTTCATCTTGACGCTGTCGCAGGCCAGGCCTCTGAGAGAAATAAAGCACCGAAGGGCGTATAAATATGGCAAAGATCAGTGAAACGACGCACTTACGCTTTGATGGCAAACAAAGTGGTTATGTACCCCCAAAGCATTTAAAAATATCTGCCACACTGAAGTTACACCGTGAATCGGCAGCCACAATCGATCCCATCACCTATGAGGTGATTCGCCATAGTCTTTGGAATGTCAACGAAGAACATGGTGCAACCATACAACGTCTCTCGGGTTCGCCGGTGGCGATGTATGCGCTTGACTTAAACCCATCGATCCTCACCGAAGATGGCGAGTTCGTTTATTTTGGACCCTACATGCAGTACATGTCGGGAGTAACCGATACACAGGTGAAATGGATCTTAGAACATCGATCCGATAATCCTGGCATCCGCAACGGTGATATGTTTCTTGCCAATGACCCTTGGGTGGGTGCAGCGCATCAGCAGGATGTGATGTTGATTTGTCCTGTTTTTTACAAAGACCAGCTTTTTTGCTGGGTGACGAATTGTCTGCACCAATATGATATCGGCGGCATCACGCCATCGAGTTTTTGTATGGCTGCTGAAAACGCCTACGAAGAAGGCATCCTGATTCCTCCTGTGAAGATTGTTGAAGCAGGCCATATCCGGCGAGATATTGAAGAGCTTTATCTTCGAGCATCAAGAAAGCCAGAGGCAGTAGCCCTGGACTTTCGCGCCCAACTCGCAGGCAATACCACGGCAAAAGAGCGGATCGAAACACTATTAAATCGCTATGGCCCTGACGTCGTGAAAGCGGTGATGCGCAAAATTCTCAATGATGGTGAGCAGGCCTTTCTTGAAAAAATGTCACGACTTCCAGACGGCACCTGGCGCGATCGTACCTACGTCGAATGTTCGCGGCCCGGTGATCGAAAAACGCATCGCGTGCAGTTGACTTTGCACAAGCGCGGTAACAGTCTCATTTTTGAAAATGACGGAACCGCCGAACAGGATGGCGCCATGAATGCCACCTTTAGCGGCTGGCGCGGCTCGATCATGGTTGCCCTAAACCAATTGCTTTGTTGGGATCAGTACTTCGCAATTGGTGGTGCCCTAAGACATGTCGTCTTTGATCCTTCACCCGGCACGATGAACTGCGCAAACTTTCCCGCATCGGTGTCGACTGCACCGGTTCAAGCGATGGAAATTTCACTTTATCCTGCGTATAACGTTCTATCAAAAATGATTTATACCGATCCAGGTATGCGCCAGGACATCATGTGCATTGGCGGAACCAGCCAGTGGCCAGCAACGATTTTTAGAGGCCAGGATCAATGGGGTGATCCCTATGGTTACCTGCTCGTCGATCCAATTGGTGGCGCAATTGGTGCCTTTGCAACTGGCGATGGCATTTCGACAGGCGGTCAGTCGCGAACTCCGATTTGCAAGCTTCCCAATATCGAACATACAGAACAAAGCTTTCCACTCTTATTTTTGTATCGTAAGGAGGTCACTGACTCGGGTGGCGCGGGCCTGTATCGCGGTGGCCTCTCGGCAGAGTCCTGCTTCATTCCGCACCGTACGCCGCACATTACCCATGACACCTTGTCATCGGGTAATGCGATGCCAACGTCCTCGGGCATGATGGGCGGTTACCCAGCCACGGTGAATGTTTACAAATACAAAGCTGATAGCGACATCGCTGAGCGCTTGAGCAATGCCGATATGCCTGGCGATATTTCGGAGATCCAAGGGCAGTCGAAAACACTTGCCCTGCGACAGCAAAATTTCCTTCAAAAGCCCAGCGACGTCTACGCTGTCATTTGGTCGGCAGGCGGTGGCTTTGGCGACCCGATCGAGCGCGATCCAGAGCGAGTGCGTGATGATGTGTTTGAGCAAGCTGCCGTATCCAAGCAAGCTGCCAAAGCCATTTATGGTGTCGTGTTTAAGCGCGATGAGTCGATTGATACGAAAGCGACCTCAAAGTTGCGCGAATCGATTCGCCAGAAGCGAATGGGGTATCAGGGAGGCGCATCAAGCATTCGAAAAGCTGCGCCAGAGCTTGAGCTGAGGTCAGTGACTGAGAATCTCGCAATTTACAAGTCCAACCAGGCAAAGCTTACCCAGGCTGTGGAAAAAGCAGCCCGTAGCAAGGGCAACTTGCCATCAAAGCCTGAGTCGCGATGGTGCTGCCGAGCATGTAGAACCGACCTGGGTTTGATCACCACAAACTATAAGCTTGCATGTCGCCGCCATGATGCGCCGATTCAATCAGCCAATCCAAACATTGGCGATTGGCGACGGTACATTGATGATGAGCCGGTTTTTCGCCAGTTTTTTTGCCCGGGCTGTGGACGCTTGATTGAAAATGAAATCGCTCGAAAATCGGATGAGTTGCTTCATGATATTGAATTAATAACTAAATAAGCTTGGTGCTCGCTTCATCGCAAGAGCAGCCAGCTACTTGCAATAATCTCAACGTACTAGCTCGATAGGAATAAGACATGCATATCGGATGGATAGGAACTGGCCGTATGGGCGCTTCCATGGTAGAGCGCTTGCTTGAATGCTCACTGAAAGTCTCGGTTTGGAATCGAAGTCCTGCCAAGCTTGCGTCTCTCGTTGAAAAAGGTGCAAAAGCCATGCCTACAGCGGCTGCACTGGCAAGCGAGGTCGACGTGATTATGAGCATTCTTAGCCATGACGGGGCGATTCATGATTGTTATCGAGGCGATAACGGTGTATTGAGTGCAGGCGAGCAAGCGCTTCGAGGCAAACTTGTGATCGAGATGAGTACGGTTCAACCTCATATTGCACAAGCTCTGGCAAAGGATTTGGAAGGTCTTGGTGCGAGTATGCTCGACTGCCCAGTCGGGGGTACCGTAGGGCCCGCAAGAGAAGGTAAATTGCTCGGTATGGTGGGTGGCTCTGCTGAGGATTTGGAACGTGCTCAGCCTATTCTTAAGCACTTATGTCGGCGGATTGAATGGATGGGTCCGCAAGGTGCGGGTGCAAGTATGAAGCTTTGCGTGAATATGCCCTTGATGGTTTATTGGCAGGCGCTTGGCGAAGCCCTGTCCTTGGTACGACACCTCCCCTGCGGCCCTGAAAGACTTATCGACATCATGAGCGATACCAGCGGCACCCCAACGGCCATGAAAGGTCGTGGACCAGCCATAGCTCGCCTGATGTCGGGTGAAGCTGCTGCGCCTGCAGCCTTCGATATGGCCATGATATGCAAGGACTTGCGCTGCATGCTCGCAGAGGGCGAGACCCTTAAGCGCGACATGCCAGTGGTCAGTGCAACGCTTTCAGCTTATGAGCAGGCCATCAGGGAAGCAGGCCTGGGCGATCGCGACGGTACTGCGCTTCCTGCTTACTGGTCGGCTCGGGAAAAGCCATAGGATCGATTTGAAGTCAAGGCTAGGATGCATCCGAACTTGACTCAGACCTTACGCGAGCACCTTCCCCAAGGCCTGCAAGACCCGCTCTGGCGTAAAGGGCTGGGTGCTCACATTCGCCCCTAGGGGGGAGAGTGCATCATTGATCGCATTCATGATGGCGGCAGGCGCTCCTGCGGTGCCTGCTTCGCCCGCCCCCTTTGCGCCGAGTTCGGAGCTTCGAGTTGGGGTGTGCACATGATCAATAACGA
>VGHV01000310.1 GCA_016868095.1 Betaproteobacteria bacterium | reverse complement strand
GGAGAGTTTGCTTTTTTCACAACTCTCAAACCGCGGGCATGACCTTGCTATGCAAAACAACAAGGGGGTGCTCGAGCCAGCGAATCGGATCACTGACTGCGCCATCGAAAAGATCGATGGGAGCCTGGCCATGCAGGCTCAAATGGCTTGGTAAAAATTAGGATTAAAGAAGGATCAACATTAAGTTAATTACTTAAAAAAATCCTTCACTTTATCGGTCCAGGACTTTTCCTTGGGGCTATGTCTATCGTTATCCAATAAAGACCGATCTAGTTCGGCAAGCAATTCGCGTTGACGATCCGTCAGCCGGACAGGTGTTTCGATTTCAATATGGGCGTATAAATCGCCGACTTCTTGTGAGCGCACACCTTTGATGCCTTTTGCTTTCAAGCGCAGTTTCCGCCCAGGCTGCGTGCCCTCAGGCAGATCGATTTCAACACTGCCATCAAGCGTTGGAACCTTTAATCGCCCACCAAGTGCTGCCATCGTCATCCGGACCGGCACGACCACATGCAAATCATCGCCGTCGCGCTGAAACACAGGGTGCTCGCGCACATGGATTTCAACGTAGAGGTCACCAGAAGGTCCACCGTTTACGCCAGGCTCGCCGTTGCCTGAAGAGCGGATACGCATGCCATCATCGATACCCGCTGGAATTTTCACTTCGAGGGTTTTAGTCCGCTTGGTGCGCCCCACACCATCACAACTGGTGCAAGGATGCGGGATCATCCGCCCGGTGCCATGACAGGTTGGGCATGTTTGCTGGATCGAGAAAAAACCTTGCTGAGCACGAACATTGCCAGAGCCCCCGCAGGTGCCGCAGGTTTCTGGTTTTGTTCCAGGCTTTGCACCGCTGCCCGAGCAGGTGTCGCACTTCTCCCAAGAAGGTACTCTGATTTCGGTGGCAAACCCGCGGGCCGCCTGCTCAAGACTTATCTCCATCGAATAACGAAGATCTGCACCGCGATAAACGTTGCTTCGACCACCGCGTTGCCCGCGACCGCCGAAAATGTCCCCAAAAATATCACCAAACACATCGGCGAAATCCGCCCCACCGCGACCAAATCCACCACCACCTTGCGATGGGTCGAGCCCGGCGTGGCCAAAACGATCATAGGTCTCACGCTTTTGTGCATCCGATAGCACAGCGTAGGCTTCATTGAGCTCTTTGAACTTATCCTCGGCTGACTTATCACCCGGATTGCGGTCCGGGTGAAGCTTCATTGCGAGCTTTCGATAAGCTTTCTTGATGTCGTCGTCGCTGCCGTTTTTGGCTACGCCTAACACCTCGTAATAATCACGTTTGGCCATGTTTTACCTTCAAAGCGCTTCAGCCGCGTTTGACTTCCTTGAAGTCTACATCGACCACATCCTCGTCCTTCTTGTCTGCACCGGCCGTTGCACCAGCCCCTGAGGCCGCGCCCGCCGCAGCGCCAGCGGCTGCCTGCTGGGACGCAGCCATCGCCTGCGCTAGCTTTTCCGAAGCTTTCATCAAGGCTTCGACTTTGGCATCAATTTGTGCCTTGTCGTCGGTCTTCATGGCCTCCTCAGCTTCGGCAATGGCAGCCTCAATTCTTGCCTTTTCGGTTGACTCAAGGCTTGCACCCTGTTCCTCAAGCGATTTCTTGACCGAATGGATCATGGCGTCGGCCTGGTTTCGAGTGTTTGCGAGATCAACGCGCTTGCGGTCTTCATCCGCATAAGAAGCTGCTTCTTTGACCATCTTTTGCACTTCGTCCTCAGACAGTCCCGAGTTGGCCTTGATCGTGACCTTGTTTTCTTTGCCGGTGTTTTTGTCCTTAGCCGAAACATGCAAGATACCGTTGGCATCGATATCGAAGGTAACCTCAATTTGCGGCATACCGCGTGGCGCTGCCGAAATCCCTTCCAAATTAAACTCGCCCAGCAATTTGTTGCCAGAGGCGATCTCACGCTCGCCCTGGAAGACCTTGATCGTGACGGCGGGTTGGTTGTCTTCAGCGGTTGAAAACACCTGCGAATGTTTGGTTGGGATCGTCGTGTTGCGTTTGATCATGGCGGTCATCACACCACCGAGGGTCTCGATGCCCAAAGTGAGCGGCGTAACGTCAAGTAAGAGGACATCCTTTCGATCACCTGATAGGACCGCACCCTGAATCGCTGCGCCAACAGCTACCGCTTCATCGGGGTTGACGTCGCGACGTGGATCGCGTCCGAAAAAGGCTTTGACCTTTTCCTGGACCTTGGGCATACGCGTCATGCCGCCCACCAGGATCACATCATGAATATCGGTGGTCTTTAAACCTGCGTCCTTGAGTGCCTTACGGCAGGGCTCAATCGTGCGCTCGACCAGCTCATCGACCAGCGACTCAAGCTTGGCGCGAGTCATTTTCAAATTCAAATGCTTCGGACCACTTGCATCAGCAGTGATGTAGGGAAGGTTTAACTCGGTTTGCTGGCTCGAGGACAACTCGATTTTGGCTTTTTCAGCAGACTCTTTGAGTCGTTGCAATGCAAGCACATCCTTTGATAAATCAACGCCCTGCTCTTTTTTAAACTCGGCGATGATGTAGTCGATGATGCGCTGATCGAAGTCTTCACCACCTAAAAAAGTGTCACCGTTGGTAGACAGGACCTCGAACTGCTTTTCGCCGTCAACATCGGCAATTTCAATAATTGACACATCAAAGGTGCCGCCGCCCAGGTCATAGACGGCAATCTTGCGGTCAGCGCCGCCTGCCTTGTCTAAGCCGAATGCAAGCGCTGCTGCGGTGGGTTCGTTGATGATCCGCTTGACTTCGAGACCGGCAATACGCCCAGCATCCTTCGTGGCTTGACGTTGACTATCGTTGAAATAAGCGGGCACCGTGATGACTGCTTCAGTGACCTCCTCGCCCAGATAATCCTCTGCTGTCTTTTTCATCTTGCGTAAGACTTCCGCAGATATTTGTGGCGGTGCAAGACGGTCATCGCGCACCTTCACCCAGGCATCACCGTTGTCCGCTTTGACAATGCCATAGGGCATAAGACCAATGTCTTTTTGCACCTCGGGTTCGTCAAACTTACGACCGATCAAACGCTTGACCGCATACAGGGTGTTGCGAGGATTGGTAACAGCCTGGCGCTTGGCCGGCGCACCGACAAGAATCTCACCGTCTTCCATATACGCAACGATCGATGGGGTCGTCCTTGCGCCTTCGGCGTTTTCAATCACCTTGGCGCTTCCGCCCTCGATGACCGCGAGACAGCTATTGGTGGTGCCGAGGTCAATACCTATAATTTTTGCCATGATGTAATTCCTTGAAAATTCTGAAATCTAAAGTGATTTGAATATGGTGGCGTCAGCCGCAGATCACAAGCCCGACGCGCCCTGCTCTCTATGCTTTAAGCCTGAGCAACGGTGACCAGTGCGGGTCGCAAGACTCGATCGTGGATGAGGTAGCCCTTTTGTAAAACAGTGACTACATGATTGGGCGAAACCGGCGGACTCACTGAGGATCCCGACACCATGGAAATCGCTTGATGACGGTTAGGATCAAAGCGTTCGCCAACCGGTTCAATGGCTTGAAGGTGATTGCGTTCAAATGCAGCATGCAGGAGTCGTAGGGTCGCTTCAGCACCCTCTTTAAGCGTCTCGACCGTGGGTTTATCGACTTTTAACGAAAGCTCAAGACTATCGAGCACCGGAACAAGCGCCTCGGCAAATGACTCGACAGCATATTTATGCGCATTAGTCACCTCAATCGCTGTGCGCTTGCGCATGTTTTCCATGTCCGCCATACCCCTTAAGAGTTGTTCTTGCGCGCTCTTTAACTGGGCACGCAATTGCTCA
>VGHV01000309.1 GCA_016868095.1 Betaproteobacteria bacterium | reverse complement strand
TGCTTTGGTGCTTGGTGTTTGACCCGTGGATGTCTGGTTGATTGAGCGTGAATCACTTTTCTGAGTATCGTCCGGTGCATTCAATAATGCTTGTGTCTGAGTGAGGCTTTGCATCAAGCCCAGTAAGGGCTCGAAGGCTGTCTGGAGTTCCCTTGTGGCTTCTGCGATCGACTCGCCTGTGACTTCAAATGCCTCCATGGAAAAGGCCTCGTTTTCAAGCGCATCCATGGCCATACGAAACACGGCATCACGCGGATCGAAAAGCATGCCACCCAGGACTACGTCTACCCCCAGGCACTTAGCCCAGCTACGCCAGTGATCGCGTAAAGCTTGCTCGGAAAACACACAAGCAAAGGACACCGTCGTTGCGTTATACAAATAGTCATGTAACTGCTCAGAAGGCGCGGTAAGTTGATCGGTTCTTATGCAGTCGCAAAATCGCTTTCTTGCGTGAGGGAGATTTGAAAACTTAGGCTGAAAGCCTCTAAAGGTCCAGTCGTGCTGTTTCACCAGGTACTCAAACAAATCCTTGGCTGGGATACGCCCCACACACGCAGCCATGAGCGCTCGGCCTTGAGTCCCAAGTGTTTGGTCACGCAGCTTCAAATCGTTGTCTCCATCACCTTGTTCGCTTACTAAGTACGATACAACTCTTGGGCAGTAACGCCATAGACATGAGCAAAGCAAATGCCTTGAAGCTTCCAGTTTTTCGGATCAGGCACGAGATCGCCCGGTCTGACGCCACGCACCATGGCTCGCAGACTTAATTGCACCGTGATGACTTCCGGCGAAAGGATTAGCGCGATGCCGCCTTCGTGGCAGTCCTTTTGAAAAATCCATCGCCAGTGTCCTGCACCTGACATCACTTCAATGTAAACCTCGCCCAAGTCAATCGCTGACTGGATGTCTTGCGGCATGTGCACACCCTCTGGCATGGGGATCACCCAGGGATGAGCCAGGTTGATATCGATCGGTATCAAAGGGGAAGGTTGGGGCGCCAGGGTCGGTGGGGATACAGGCGTTTGGCGAGGCTTTGAGGTGCTTGTCATGGGGTGATTCATCGGTTGGTTCATGGTTGTTGCCGAGTTCACGGCGCATTAAATAAATTTATTGTCCACCACGACAGGCTCATCATATGAGCCACTGGGATGAGAAGCTACTTTTCATGTCAGGACTCGCTTTTAACCCTTCACCCGACGCACCCGCGTTAGCCGCTGGTGGTGATCATTGTTTAAAAGCACTTGTACTGGCAGAAATACTGTCGTATAATAGCACCCCATGGACGAGCAGCAACAAAAGCCCGACGACAGCAATGCGCAAGACGATGACGCGCAGCCGGGGCACGAGAGCCGCTTTTCCATGGCTGATTTATCGCGCGCATCCGGGGTTGCCGAGCGCACGATCCGTTTCTACATCCAGCAAGGTCTTGTGCCACGCCCTGAGGGTTCAAAGCGTGGCTCGTACTACGAGGCAAGACATCTGGAGGCATTACTCACCACCGCACGCCTTGTGGCTTCCGGTTTATCGCTTTCAGCAATCGCTCGCATGCTCGAAGGCGGGCTCGATGAAGGGTTTCGAGAGCGCAAGGTGGCGGGACAGGTGGAAACCCTCACCCAGGTGCATTTGGCACCGGGTATTCGTTTGCAAATTGATCCGATGGCGGCAGGACTCACACCCGAGCAGTTGCGAATGCTTGTACGGAAAACCTTGCTGGCCCTTGAAGCCACCAAGGCTTCGAAGTCTTAAGACCCTATGTGACCAAACAAGACCCCGCAAGGAGTCTGAATACGGAAGCGCTTCGGAGCCGAGTCTTAGCTCGCTTTTCACCTCACAACACGCACAATCAGAAAGAACCAGTCATGAACGAACCATTACTTGAAGGTGCACGCTTAAGTGGTCGACTTGAAGCCGGACTGCTTAAGGCCTGTTTGACCCAAACCTACACGAACCCTGGTACGCGAGACTTGGAGGTGGTCTACACCTTTCCGCTGCCTTTTTACGCCAGCATCACGGAAGTCACGGCCACGATCGGTGAAAAGCAACTCAAGGGCATGGTCAAAGCTCATCGGTCGGCCGAGCAAGACTACGAGGCGGCGATTTCAAAGGGCGACTCATCGATCTTAGTGGAGTCATCTGGCAATGGTCTTTTTACCGCCAACCTTGGAAACTTGCGGCCCGGTGAGCGCTTCACGGTGAGCATGCACTTTGTGCAGATCATCGACTGGCATCACGATCGGGCGCGTTTGCTGTTCCCAACAACGATTGCACCGCGCTACGGTGAAGCGCAAGCGCAGGGCAAGTTGCCCTTTCATGCAGACACCGGGACCTCGATCACTGCCGAGTACGGTTTTGAGTTGGATGTGCTGGTTCGAGGCTCGATGGCACGCGCCGTGCTCGAGTCCCCGTCGCACAGCATCAGCCAGATACCTGAGGAAGCGGGCAGCGTTCGTATTCGATTGCGGGATGAGGCCTTTTTAGATCGCGATTTTGTCTTAAGGCTGGATGGAGTCGTTGCCCCCGAGGGGGAGGTGTACGTTGAAAGCGGCAGCGATGAGCACTTTGCAATGGCCACCTTTTATCCATCGCTCAAGAGCCAGCAGGCAGGGCAGCAAGTGCATGATGCGGAGCGCGCAGCTGACCCTTCCTCACCCTGGCAATATCCCCTCAGAGTCAAACTGCTTGTTGACTGCTCGGGTTCCATGGAGGGTGATTCGATCGAATCGGCCCGCAATGGCATTCGGGCGCTCTTTGATGGGCTCAGCAGCAAGGATCAGATTGCGGTTGCCCGTTTTGGCAGCAGCCTTGAGCATGTGTTGGAAAAGCCCAAAGCTGCCGATCCAAAAACAAGCGTCATCCTCAGGCAGTGGCTCACAACCCTTGAGGCTAATCTGGGGGGCACCGAACTTGAGTCAGCGCTTGTTGGCGTCTTTAAGTCCACAGGTGATCAGGAACCCTTTGATGTACTTTTAATCACCGATGGTGAGGTCTGGGATATCAGCGCGACCGTTGAAAGCGCTAAGTCATCGGGTCACCGCATTTTTGCCATTGGCGTGGGTTCTTCACCCGGTGAGTCCTTACTGCGGCAATTAGCCGAGCAAACAGGAGGCGCTGCACTTTTTGTCAATCCAAATGAGGATATGACCGAGGCCATGCATCGCCTTGTCAGCATGATGAGTGGGCCACGCGTGAGTAGCGTCAAGGTGACTTGGAATAGTGATGCCACCCTAGAAGCGTTGGTCTCCGAGCATCTCTATGTGGGTGTTCCTTTCCGGGCCGTGGCGATGTTCAAAGGACCTATTGATACGGAAAAGCAACCGTCGGCCACCTTGCACTATCGCATAGGTAAGGATTCGCATGTCTTATCGAGTTCTTCGACGGCATCGGTGCGAAACGATCTGGCCGTTCGCTATGTCGTGGCCGAAGCCTGCCTTCAATGCATGGATGATGAAGCAAGAGCAGCTTTTGCCGAAGCGCATCAATTGGTCTGTCTGGAGACGGCCTGGATCCTCGTCCATGAACGCGACGATGACGATAAGGCTGACCCGCTACCCGGACTCGCTCAGGTCCCCTCGATGCATGCAGCAGGCTCTCACGGGTTTGGCAAACTGCAGATCCTCAAACAGGTGGCTGACAACGGGGTGTCTTATGGCGCATCGTTTATGGCGAGCGCGATGGCGCAGGCTGATTTACCCAATGATGTATCGCTGACACGCAATCTCAATGCTTTGAGCGCATCGAGAATGCTTAAAGTGAAAATGGCAGCCAGTTCGGCGCTTAAAAGCATTGAGGAACGAACCGCACAAAATCTTGAGATTCCTGCCT
>VGHV01000308.1 GCA_016868095.1 Betaproteobacteria bacterium | reverse complement strand
GGATACAGCGAAGACGAAATCAAGGCTGCTGTCGGCGAGGCAGACAATGCGTCAAGTTATGTCATGGCGCATGCTTACACAGCACGAGCAATTAAGCAAGCGATTCGCTGCGGTGTTCGAAGCATCGAGCACGGCAACTTGGTCGATGACGAAGCAGCCTTAATGATGGCTGATGCCGGTGCATTCGCGGTTCCAACATTGATCACCTACGAGGCATTAGCTGAAGAAGGTAAAGCGCTTGGACTACCTAAAGCGTCGTTAGCTAAGATTGAGTCAGTACGGGCCGAAGGCTTACGCTCGCTCGAGACATTTGCAAAGGCCGGCGTCTCGATGGCCTTCGGAAGCGACTTGTTAGGGGCCACCCAGCGTTTACAGTCAGAGGAATTCCGGCTTCGAGCATCCGTGCTTGGTACGGCAGCCGCTATACAGTCTGCCACATACGCGGCTGCAAAACTCATTCGACGAGAGCACGAACTCGGTGACATTTTCGAAGGCGCGCTCGCCGATCTCATACTGCTTAAGGGAAACCCAATACAAGATATTCGTGTACTTTGTGGTCAAGGCGAAAGCATACGGTGGGTCATGAAAGAAGGACGTTTAATATCCCCCCCTCAAACTTAAACAGTTAGTTCGGTTTGGCCCTGTCATCGCCATAAGCAAAACATGCCACTTGCCGGCTTGCATCAACCAAGCGCAGCTCAGGCCGCTCACGCTCACATTGAGGCATAGCATGGGGACAACGCGGATGAAACGCGCAGCCACTGGGTGGCTCCAAAGGATTAGGTACTTCGCCCGCCACCGGAGTGCGATCTTTTCCTGTACGTTCCAAATCTGGTATTGCATCAAGAAGCATACGGGTGTAGGGGTGTAATGCTTTTTCAAACAATGCTTGGTTCGATGCCACTTCAACAAGGCGTCCCAAGTACATGACGCCAACACGATCGCTCACATGCCGAATTACCGCAAGATTGTGCGAAATGAAAAGGTAAGTCAGTCCGCGACTTTGCTGTAAATCCTTCATCAGATTGAGCACTTGCGCCTGAACCGATACGTCAAGCGCAGATGTCGGCTCATCACAAACCAAAAACTCAGGCTCAGAAGCAAGCGCCCTTGCAATCGAAATTCGCTGCCTCTGACCACCCGAAAACTGATGGGGATAGCGGGCTGCATCCGATGCCGCCAGACCAACCTGCGCAAGTAGCATCGCCACACGCTCCCTGATCGCAGTCTGATCCTCGAGTAGGTAGTGGACCTTTAAGGGCTCGGCAACAATATCCCCAACCGTCCATCGCGGGTTCAAACTCGCATAAGGGTCTTGAAAAATCATTTGTATTTTTTGCCGCAGGGACACCTTGCCATTTATCTTAATACGGTCTAGATGTTGTATTGGATGCCCTTCAAACCGTACCTGGCCGTCACTGCAGCTGTAGAGTCCAACGAGTAGACGAGCAACGGTTGACTTGCCGCAACCCGACTCTCCAACCAGCCCAAAGGTTTCACCTTTCTTGATGTGAAAGCTCAACCGATCGACCGCATGTAAATAACGCTTTGGCTTTCGCTCAAGTATTCGATTTAACCAAGGCTCACTAACATCAAAGCGCTTGCTTACATCGATGGCCTCAATCAGCACGTCGGCGCTTTCAAGATTTGGCAGGGACGCTGAGGAGATAGCGCGGTCACTCATGATGCAAGCACCCAACAAGCTGCGTGAGAATCACCGGCCTCTCGCAATTCAGGGCGCTCAGTCTGACAGCGTACGATGGCTGCTGAACATCGCGGATTGAAGGCACAACCCTTCGGAATCGCATCGAGCCGCGGCATGGCGCCTTCAATTTGGGCGAGCCTTTCGCGATGCGCGCGAACCGAAGGAATTGACGCCATCAAGCCCTTCGTGTAGGGATGCTTTGGTCGGTGAATCATAGAATCGACAGGACCAATCTCAGCGACTCGGCCGGCATACATCACGGCCACCCGGTCTGCGGTCTCGGCGATAACGCCCATGTCATGGGTGATCAACATAATCGATGTGCCCAAATCGCGCGAGAGTTGCTTGAGGAGTCGGATGATTTGTGCCTGAATCGAAACGTCAAGCGCGGTTGTTGGCTCATCAGCCACGATCAGCTTAGGCTCTGCTGCAAGCGCTAGAGCGATCACAACACGCTGACGCATTCCACCAGAAAATTGGTGTGGGTAATGGTCAATCCTTAGCTCAGGCGCAGGAATCCCGGTTCTAGCAAGTAACTCAATAGCACGATGCCGTGCCTGGCTATAGGTCATCGCTAGGTGTGTCTGAATCGTGTCGGTCAGTTGCCGACCAACGGTAAACAAAGGATTTAGCGAGGTTAGCGGATCTTGAAAAATAGCAGCGATTTCTTTACCGCGTAAGCTTCGCATGGCCTCAGGCGGTAGTGCATCGATTCTCTTACCTTCAAGCCAAATCTCGCCACCAGTAACCCGTCCTGGCGGTTCGAGTAAGCCGATGATAGCCGCACCGGTAAGGGACTTACCTGCTCCAGACTCACCGACAACGCCAAGAGTTTCGCCGCGATAAATACTGAATGACACATCATCGAGCGCAGTCAGGCTTCCTTTTCGCGTTGGAAATTCTACACACAAGTGGCGTAGCTCAAGCAATGGCGCATTAACAATCGTTTTGTTATTGTAATTTTGGATTAAGGGCATCGCGAAGCCAATCACCAAGCAAATTCACCGACATACATAGCAAGACAAGCGCAAGCCCAGGGAAGACCACAAGCCACCACTCCCCTGAATAAAGAAAGTTATTACCGTTATTAATCATCGTCCCTAGTGAAGGGCTTGTCGGCGGGACTCCGACGCCCAAAAAAGATAACGTCGCCTCTGTAATGATTGCTGTCGCTATGTTGATTGTTGCGATCACCAATACAGGCCCTGTAACATTAGGCAACACATGCTTGAGCATAATAGCGATTGACGGAACGCCGATCACCCTTGCCGCTTGCACATACTCCTTGTTTTTCTCAACAAGCGTTGAACCGCGGACCGTTCTGGCATAAGAAACCCAATTGGCGAGGCTAATTGATCCAATTAGCACCAGGATGGCCATTTGCTCTCCGTGCCCTTGATCCGCGAAGATAACTCTCGCAACACCATCAATCAAAAGCGCGATCAAAATAGCGGGAAAAGACAATTGCACATCGGCTATTCGCATAATGACAGCGTCAAGTCGACCGCCCACAAAACCCGAAACCAGTCCAAGCCCGACACCTAGAAACATCGCTAGTATCACCGAACTAAAACCGACCAGTAGTGAGATGCGCGAACCGTAAAGAATCGTCGAAAGTACATCTCGCCCCTGATCATCGGTACCGAGCAAGTACTTACCCTGTCCTTGCTCCATCCAGGAAGGTGGCAATAAGGAATCGTTCAGATCAAGACTCGCTAGGTCAAAGGGATTAAGCGGCGCAAGCAAGGGCGCAAAAAGTGCACCGCCTATCATTAGCAATGCAATCAAAGCGGCAAATTGAGCAAGTCGGGACCGCGTAAAGCTATAAAAAACAGGAGTTTGAAGCCATCGATCGAACATTAATGACGCCCTGGCGACGAAGGTTCAATCCTGAGCCTAGGATCGACCGCAACATAGAGCATATCAACGATCAAGTTGATACTCACAAATACGAAAGAAATCATCACTAGATAAGCTGCCATAATGGGTACGTCTGCCGTTTGCACTGACTGGATAAAGAGTAGTCCCATCCCCGGCCACTGAAAGACTGTCTCTGTAACGATAGCAAAGGCGATCAAAGACCCCAATTGAAGGCCTACAATGGTTATAACAGGTACGAGCGTATTTTTGAGCG
>VGHV01000307.1 GCA_016868095.1 Betaproteobacteria bacterium | reverse complement strand
GGTGCCGGTTTGATTCAGGAGATTGCGCCATGCGCGCAAGCGCAACGCGGCAACGGCCGGCGCTGCCACCATTTGCCTGCGCTCGAGCTGCGAGAGCACGGGCAATAAAGCTTGCCATTGCTGTTCGAGTTCAAGTGCCGCCAGACGAAGGCGAAGTGAATGGACTTGTCTTGCCGTACGAGGCTGCAAGCGGTCTAGTGCCGCAAGCGCTGCAGCACCGTCGCGATCTTGAATCGCGCAATCGGCTGCTAAAAGCTGTGCCTGATCTTTGAGACCGAATTCTTGAGCGCAGCGCTCGATCCACTGATCTCGGCGATCCAAGGCCCTAAGACCATGGCAAGCGCGAGCAGCAACTAGTGCAGCCGCTCCACCTTGCTCAGGCAGGTGCAAGGCAAGTTGGCTTTGCTTTTCGGCTCTTGCGAAACGCCCCTCAGCCAGCGCAACGGTCGCTTCGCGAAACGCAGCCAAAGCCCGCTCTCGATAGCGATGTTCACGATGTGACCGAACCCGAGCGGGCAGGGAAATCAATTGAACAAAGGCCTTGGATGCGAGAAACATCAAAACGACGATGGCGATCAGCAAGACCACAGCCGTGTTGATGGACAGATCAACACGGTACGGAGGCCAGAAAATCGCCAGGTTTCCGTGGTTGAACATGAGCAATAGTGCTACTGCCACGGCGCTTGCCAGAACAACCAAAATGCCAAGAATCCAGCGCATGGCTCAGTCCAGGGCTAGTATCGACATGGGGTGATGATTCAACACCCTTAGCTCCTAGCGAGCGGTACGCGCATCGCGTGCACTTCGCGCGCTACGAATGGCAGTAAGTGTTTCAGCGAGCGCTTGCTGATCCAGCGAAAGGCGCATCGATTGCAGTTGCTTGAGACTTTCTAGCTGTGCCCCGACCAATCGTTGCTCGGGATCGAAATACCGTTGCAGCAGCAGACTGGCACGATCGGTATCAGTTCTGAAAAGCACATCGTTTCGCCACATGGCTGCAAGCCTTGCACTCATCAAATGCAAACGTAGTTGCTCACGCAAAAAGTAGGCTTCTTGAGGGGCTGCCAGTAAAGCATCCGGGCGATCCACCCGAGTGACCCTGAATAAATCGCGAATCGCACGAAGCAAATTCAAACCAACTTGCTGACCCCAGCGGGCGAATTCTTCGGTATGCACCCACATTTGCGTGCCGTCACCTGTTTGTGAGCTTGTTGATTTCGCATGAAGCGCAGCATTTTCTGTTGTCGCCGGCTTCACCCCAGCTTTTGCGATTTCTTCAGCCTTCGCACTCGATAGCTGATCGCCTGGCGTCCTTGCCTCTGAAAGCAGTTGCAAGGCGTCCACCTGACCAAGCATAACGTCAAGGCGTTGAGCGACTTGAATCGGATCGTGCACTGACTCGGCCTTTAAGCGTTCGACGTCGCGTTGCAAAGCGCGTTGAACTGCGAGCAGGCTAGGTTCTCTAAGCCGGCCCAGTCGCAGATCGATCTCACCGAGTACCAAGAGCGTCGTGTTTAGACCACCAAACTGGAGTTGCTGGACTGCGGCAAGAACGCTTCGCTCGATTTCGTGAAGTAGCGCATCGGCGGATTCAACCGCCATGCTCTTATAAAGTTGCTCGAGCTGGGCTTGCTGGCCAATGCTTTCGCTGACTTTGGATTCAAGTACGGATGCTCTTGATCCAAGCTCTCGCATCTCGTCTTGATAAAGTTTGGTTTGCGCTTCAAGCTGAACAATCCGTTGATCTGCTCCCTGGAGGCGACGCGCTGCACTGGTCTCCACCCTATCCATCCGTTGCGAGAACCAGTATCCGCCACCGGCTGCAAGCACCATGATAAGAATTACGCTAAGCCAGCCTAAACCTGCACTGCGAGGTGCTGTTAATTTGGCTTGGGAACTTTCAGCGGATGGTGTTGACGGAGCCTGTGACGGCTGCGGGGTGCCTTGTTGTGGAACCTTTGGGTCTTCGCTCGCTTGCATGCCCTCGATTCTAACAAGTAAGCGCTAGGCCAAGGCGAGCGCGTCAAGAAATGCTTTGCTGCCCGCCACAACCCTTGACTCGCCGCAATAACCCATGATCCTCGCACGATCGATAATGCGCTCATGCGGAGCAAATAGACGGGCCATCGCTAGCGCACGCGTAGCTCGACTGAGCAAGCAACTTGTCGATCGATCCGCGTGCTCGACGGCACTTTGTTTGTTTTGATCAAGGATTTGTTGCCAACGCTCGAGCAGTGCGACTGAGCCGATTTGCCATGCAAGATTTTGGGTCTTTGTCAGGGCTTGTAGAAGCTGCGACCACCGCTCCACCTGCCAGTCGATCCAGTACTCACGATAAACCGCATGCACGCTTACTGGCTGCGAGCCATGGGTTGCGTACAACGATTGAAGTGCTTCAACGCGATGTTGCGCGCAAAGCAGATGCAGCCGACGGCTTCCAATCCATTCACGGGTTGATGGGTCCTCAAGCAGGCTGGCAAGATCTCTTTGCCTTAAGCCTCCAAGCCTTCTAAGCGGATGGGGCTCATCGGTTGGAAAGTGACGATGCAGTGCGTCGAGGCTACCCTCTCCCAAGCAAAGCCACGCCATTGAGCTTAGTTGCTGGTGGTCGAAGCAGGCGCTTTGGAGTCCTTTCGCTAGACAGGCTATCGCACCGGGGCTAACCGGTAATAAGACATCATCTTGAGGGTCTAGCTTAGTGATCCAGCTATCGAACGCGTTGGGACTGTCGCCTAGGGATTCAAGCTGCAACATGGCTGCATTCAGTACCTCAAAGCCTCGATCCGCGAGCCAGGCCGCGTGCTCGCTTGCCCTTGGCTCTGCAAGGCTTAGGAGGACGGTGCATTGACCCAAGGGGTTTCGCCTGGGCTCATCCAGGGTGTTGCACCCTGATCGATTAAATGGCGAGCAACCCTGGCACCTAACTCAACTGCATCTGCCTGTGAGTTGAGCTTCGCATGGTCTTGGGCTTGGAGCATCCGCCCGTCATTAAGCCGGATACATGCCTTCAGAGTCATCTCATCCTGATCCAACTTGGCATGAGCCGCAAGTGGAACCCGGCAGCTGCCACCAAGTTGCAGGGCAAGCTCTCTTTCGGCGGAAACTTCCAATTGCGTCGGTCGGTGGGCTAACACTTGCAAGGCTTCGAGCAGGTCCTCGCGTTGAACCAGGCACTCGATACCTAATGCAGCTTGGCCAACGGCTGGTAGCATAAGTTCGGTGTCGCAGTACTGGGCAATTCGATGGCTGAGCCCAAGTCGCTTTAAGCCTGCAGCTGCCAGAACAATACCGTCAAACTCACCACGATCAAGCTTAGCAAGGCGGGTATCAAGATTGCCTCGTAGCGGTTGAATACGCAGATCAGGTCTGAATGTCTTTAGTTGCGCCTCTCTTCGCAAGCTTGATGTGCCCACGATGGCTCCCTCTGGCAGTGCGTCTATCGACGCATAGCCAGGACTAACCCAAGCGTCTCGCGGGTCCTCGCGCTCCATCACAACCGCCAGACAAAACGGTTCGGCAAGCGTCATGGGTACGTCCTTAAGCGAATGAACAGCGATCTCTGCATCGCCTCGCAACAAAGCAAGCTCGAGTTCTTTAGTGAAAAGCCCCTTGCCACCGATTTCATACAAAGCGCGGTCAAGAACGCGGTCACCCTCGGTGGACATGGGAACAATGTCGACGTTTGTCTCTGGGTAGTGGCTTTTCAATAGGCTTTGCACATGCTCGGCCTGCCAGAGGGCAAGCCTGCTTTTGCGGCTGGCTATACGAAGAAGTTTGAAGGTGCTTGTCATCGTTACAAAAAGAGCACGATTGCCGAAGCTCAGGACACGAGATTTCGTACCACAGA
>VGHV01000306.1 GCA_016868095.1 Betaproteobacteria bacterium | reverse complement strand
CGAGCACCCGGATGTGTATCTGGTCAACGAAGGCGCAAATACCCTGGACTACGCTCGCAGCATTATCGACATGGCCAAGCCGAGAAAGCGGCTCGATTCGGGTACGTGGGGTGTGATGGGCATTGGCATGGGCTACGCCATTGGCGCGGCAGTCACCAGTGGCAAACCCGTTGTAGCCATCGAAGGCGATAGTGCCTTTGGCTTTAGCGGTATGGAAGTTGAAACAATATGCCGTTATAACCTGCCGATCACTACGGTCATTTTCAATAACAATGGCGTTTATCGTGGTACCGATACAAATCCTACAGGCGGCAGCGATGTTGCCCCGACCGTTTTTGTCAAGGGCGCACGCTACGACAAAATGATTGAAGCCTTTGGAGGTATTGGAAAGCACGTCACTACGCCCGATGAACTTGCAGCAGCAATCCAAGAAGGCATTCGCTTGGGCCATCCAACGCTCATCAATGCTGTCATTGACGAGAAGGCGGGCACAGAAAGCGGCCGACTTACCAATTTAAATCCGCAAAGCGGCGCTAAAAAGAGCTAAGCCTCCATGGCCCCAAGCGTCGCATGCTAATCCCTTTTTTCTTTCTCGAGAGGTCTTCATGAGTCAAGCGCTTCAAGGCATTCGTATCTTGGATATGACACACGTCCAAGCCGGTCCTACGTGTTCACAATTGCTCGCCTGGATGGGAGCAGATGTTATTAAATTCGAACCCCCACAGGGTGATGCAACCCGAGGGCAGCTTCGCGATGTGCCTGGCGCAGATAGTCTTTACTTCACCATGCTCAATTGCAATAAGCGTTCGATCACGGTCAACATGAAGTCAGCCGAGGGCAAGCAGATTTTTGTTGATTTGCTCAAAGTTTGCGATATCGTCATGGAAAATTTTGGCCCTGGTGTGCTCGATCGACTCGGATTTACTTGGGAGAAGATTCATCAGATCAATCCAAGGATTGTCATGGGATCGATCAAGGGTTTTGGTTCAAGCGGCCCTTACGCTGAATTCAAGGCCTACGAAAATGTTGCTCAGGCAATGGGTGGGGCCATGAGCACCACGGGCGTTCCTGACGGTCCCCCCTTTGTCACCGGCGCGCAAATCGGCGACTCTGGCACAGG
Organism: Betaproteobacteria bacterium; assembly: GCA_016868095.1. Classification (GTDB taxonomy): domain Bacteria; phylum Pseudomonadota; class Gammaproteobacteria; order Burkholderiales; family Burkholderiaceae_E; genus UBA3064. Next base: position 2,761 of record VGHV01000306.1, on the reverse strand, counting down.
CTTGCACTTGGCCATCGGATTACTCGGTGCGCTGCAGCAGCGCCATCGTACCGGCCTTGGCCAGTATGTCGAGGTGGCAATGATGGATTCAGTGATGAATCTTTGCCGCGTTAAATTCCGTGACCACCAACGCCTGAGCAGAGGGCCACTGCCTGAATACTCAGTGCCCACTGAAGGCCTAAGCGAAACGCCGCGCGCAGGCAACGATTCAGGTGGTGGTCAACTTGGCAACGCGATTCAGTGCAAGCCTGGCGGACCCAACGACTTTATCTATGTGGTTGTCCAAGAAGCCGTATGGGATGCACTCGGAAAACGAATTGGACCGAGCCTGGGTCGCCCCGATCTTGCGACCGAAGCGAAATTTGCAACGATCGCAGAGCGGCGCAAACACCAAAACGAAATGTGGTCCCTTATTACCCAGTTCGCATCCTCCTACACCAAGCGTGAGTTCATGGCGATTCTCAATGAACTTGATGTGCCTTGCGGCCCGATTATGTCAACGGCTGATTTGGCTGACGATGAACACGTCCGAGGCAGAGATATGTATGTCGAGCTTGATCACCCACAACGCGGGTCCTGGTACAACGTGGGCATGCCGATCAAGCTGTCCGACTCCCCGGCCATCATCAGTCGCTCGCCCACGTTGGGCGAGCACAACGACGAAGTCCTGACCCAAGTGTTGGGCTACGACGCCTCAAGAATTGACAGTCTTCGAGCGGCCGGTGCGATGTCTGCCCCTGCGAAAAAATCATAAGGAGCAATCAGCATGCGAGTGGCCATCATTGGACAGCAAGACTTCGGCAAATCGGTGCTCGAAGCGTTTTTAGCGCGCGGCGACGAGGTTGCCGGCGTCTTTTGTGCCCCGGAAAAAGAAGGTGCAAAGTCCGATCCACTCAAGGTCTTGGCGCAAGAAAAGGCTTTGCCGGTTTATCAATTTAAATCCTTGCGAGAGCCTGAAGCGATCGAGGCGATGACAGCCTTGCAAGCTGACATCGGCATCATGGCATTTGTGTTGCAGTTTGCACCGCAAGCATTTGTTAACATTCCAAGACTTGGAACGATACAGTATCACCCTTCCCTGCTTCCACGCTATCGCGGACCAAGTTCAATCAATTGGCCCATCATACGTGGCGACAAGAAGACAGGCCTGACGATTTTCAGGCCTAGCGACGGTCTAGACGAAGGCGCAGTTGTGCTTCAAAAAGAAACGGCAATTTCAGACGATGACACACTCGGCACGGTTTACTTCGATCGCCTGTTTCCGATGGGGGTTGCGGCCATGCTCGAGGCGGCGGACTTGGTTTACGCCGGCAAACATCATGAACTGATTCAGGACGAGAATCTTGCTAGCTATGAGGGTTGGTGTCGTGCTGCCGAAGCGAGGATTAACTGGGCCAATCATGCTGATTATGTTTATAACTTGATCCGAGGTTGCAACCCTGCCCCTGGCGCTTGGGGCATGCTTGAGGGTAAGAAGGTTCAATTTTTCGATGCTCGCAAACATCTGGTGAGAACTTTTGGAGCGGTCAAAGGAAAAATTGGCGAGGTCACCGATTTGAGTGAGAAAAGTTTTTTTATCGCCGTACAGGGCGGCCGAATCGAAGTCTTCAAACTGAAGCATGAGGATGGGAAAAAACAATCGGCCGCTGAGTTTGCAGCGGCCTACGGTCTGAAAAATGGAAGCATCTTCAGCTAAATCTTAAATCGCCCCGCCAGCGCGCAATTCGGCAATTTGCAAATCACTCAGTCCGAGGCCCTTTAGCACTGCGTCGGTGTGCTGACCGAGTGTTGGTGGGGGCACCTCATGGTGAATCGTCGTTGATGAAAAACGCATCGGCGACGCGATCTGTGGTACGGAGCCCGCCAGAGGATGGGGAAGATCAAAGCGGATGCCCCGGGCCTTTACCTGCTCCTCCTCGAAAGCCTCATGGATCGTGTTGATCGGTCCGTTAGGCACACCCGCCTCCTCAAGTAAAGCCACCCATGCCTTGGTGCTGCGCTTGCTAAAGAGCTCGTTGAGAATGGCGTCTAATGCTTCGCGATGCTGAACCCTTGAGGCATTCTTTGAAAACCTCGGATCGTTTGCAAGATGCTCACAATCAGCAGCTTTACAAAACTTTTGAAACAAATTGTCATTGCCGCAGGCTAAGACCACCGCACCGTCTTGTGTGGGAATCACCTGATAAGGCACGATCGTTGGATGCGTGTTGCCAATACGCCCGGGGGCTTGTCCGGTGGTGAGATAGCTCATGCCTTGAATGGACAAAAAGGCCATGGCGGTGTCAAGTAAGGCCATGTCGATATGCTGACCAACCCCTGTTTTTTCGCGATTGGCAAGCGCAGCACAAATTGCAATGCTTGCATACATCCCCGTAAGTATGTCGATAATCGGCACGCCAACACGCATGGGTCCCCCGCCGGGTAGGCCGTCGGCGTGACCGGTCACACTCATCAAGCCGCTCATACCCTGGACCATGAAATCATACCCGGGCCTTTCTCGGTAGGGTCCAGAATGACCGAATCCGGTGACTGAGCAATAAACGAGTCGCGGGTTGAGCGACTTCAAGCTTTCGTAATCCAGTCCATATCGTTCTAAATCGCCAAATTTATAGTTTTCGATCAAAACATCACAGCTTGCGGCAAGCTTTCTTACTAAATCCTGCCCTTGGGGTTTGGAAAGGTCAATCGTGATCGACTTTTTGCCACGATTGACGGCAAGAAAATAAGCCGCCTCCGAAGTTGGCCTGCCTTCAGCATCTGA
>VGHV01000305.1 GCA_016868095.1 Betaproteobacteria bacterium | reverse complement strand
AGCTTCTCGCGATCGTAGTCGGAAGTGGCCTCTTCGATTTGTGCGCGGATTGCCTTAACGCGCGCTTCGATGTTGCTTGCGTCGCCAGCACCATCGATGATGGTGGTGTTTTCCTTGCCGATCTCGATACGCTTAGCACGGCCGAGGTCTTGCAGTGAGGCTTTTTCCAGCGTCATGCCGGTTTCTTCCGAAATCACAACGCCGCCGGTCAAGATAGCCATATCTTCGAGCATGGCCTTGCGACGATCACCAAAACCAGGAGCCTTGACAGCGCAGGTCTTGAGGATGCCGCGAATATTATTGACCACCAAGGTTGCCAGGGCTTCGCCTTCAACATCTTCGGCAACAATCATCAGCGGACGACCAGCCTTGGCAACGCCTTCAAGCACGGGGAGCAGTTCACGGATGTTCGATACCTTTTTGTCGTATAGCAACACAAAGGGATCATCCAACACTGCGATTTGCTTGTCGGGGTTGTTGATGAAGTAAGGTGAAAGGTAGCCGCGGTCAAACTGCATGCCCTCAACAACATCGAGTTCGTTGTTTAGTGACTTGCCGTCTTCAACGGTGATTACACCCTCTTTGCCAACTTTCTCCATCGCTTCAGCGATGATGCGGCCGATTTCTTCATCGGAGTTGGCCGAAATTGAACCAACCTGAGCGATCTCTTTGGAGGTGGTCGAAGGCTTGCTGATCTTTTTGAGTTCTTCGATCAAAGCGGTCACTGCCTTGTCGATACCGCGCTTGAGATCCATTGGGTTCATGCCAGCAGCGACAAACTTCATGCCTTCGCGAACAATCGCTTGGGCAAGAACCGTTGCTGTGGTGGTGCCGTCGCCGGCGTTATCGCTGGTCTTGGAAGCAACTTCCTTGACCATTTGTGCACCCATGTTCTCGAACTTGTCTTTGAGTTCGATCTCTTTTGCTACCGATACACCGTCTTTGGTGACGGTAGGTGCGCCAAAGCTGCGCTCGAGAACCACGTTACGACCTTTGGGGCCAAGCGTGACCTTGACTGCGTTGGCCAGAATGTTAACGCCGTTCACCATGCGCGAACGGGCGTCATCACTGAATAAAACTTGTTTGGCTGCCATCGTTAATTACTCCAGAAAAAATACAAAAGCGTTCAAAATCAAGGGGAAGATCGCGATCGATTACTCCACGACTGCCATGATGTCTTCTTCGCGCATGACGAGCAGTTCCTCGCCGTCAACCTTGACGGTCTGGCCGCTGTACTTGCCAAAAAGCACTTTGTCGCCGGTTTTTACAGCCATGGGACGAACCTTGCCGTCTTCCTGGATTTTTCCGTTGCCAACAGCGAGGATTTCGCCTTGGTCAGGTTTTTCAGCGGCGTTGTCGGGAATGACGATGCCAGACGAAGTTTTGCGCTCGGTGTCGAGACGCCTAACGATCACGCGATCATGCAAAGGACGCAGTTTCATGCGTATAAGCTCCTATGGGTTGGGACAGTTGATTTTTCGAGGAAGAGGCTAAGGGCTTGGCAACACCGTTTGTCTTTGCCGGCTTTGCTAGCACTCAACCGTTTTGAGTGCTAATAATACGGATCTCTGATCTGTTTTTCAAGTCTTGACCATGGTGCGGATGCGGGGATCAGGCTAGGATGCGCATTTTCAAGGGACAGCGGTAAGGAGCCAGCATGTACGGACAGGCAATCGATGGTGCGCAACAAGCGGGGCAGGTTGGGAAAGGACTAGGGATCGATCTTCGCAGCGATACCGTTACCAGACCGACGCCTGGCATGCTTGCTGCGATGTCGGCTGCGTCGACAGGTGATGATGTATTTGCCGATGATCCAAGCGTTAATCAGCTTCAGGATCGCCTGGCTAATGAGCTTGGGTTTGAGGCGGGGCTCTTCATGCCGACTGGGACCATGTCGAATCTCTGCGCGCTCATGGCGCATTGCGAACGCGGCGATGAGTATTTGGTCGGGCAATTAGCCCACACTTATAAGTACGAAGGGGGCGGTGCCGCGGTGCTGGGGAGCATACAGCCGCAGCCGCTGGAACAGGAGGCTGATGGGTCGATCGCGATTGAGCGCATAGCCGCCGCGATCAAAGCCGACGATCCGCACTTTGCGCGTACGCGACTTTTAGCACTCGAAAATACCTTCGGTGGACAGGTCATGCCGCAAGACTATATTCACAAGGCTAGCGCCTTCGCGCGCGAAAAGGGTTTGGGGGTGCACTTGGATGGTGCAAGATTATATAACGCTGCAGTAGCCCAAGGTCTTGAAGCACGGGAAATCGCCCGTCACTTTGATACGGTGTCGGTTTGCCTTTCAAAGGGTTTGGGGGCGCCCGCTGGCTCAGTCTTAATGGGTTCGGGCAAGTTGCTTGCCAAAGCCCATCGGGTTCGCAAGATGCTGGGTGGTGGTATGCGCCAGGCTGGCGTACTCGCCGCCGCTGGCAGCTATGCCCTCGATCATCATGTTGCAGGGCTTGCAGACGATCACCGAAGGGCTGACGCCATCGCTCAAGCACTTCGTGCCATCCCCGGCCTGGAGGTCAAGGTAGCAACCAATATGGTTTGGGTTTATCCGGGATCTGCCGCTCATGTCCTTGATCGGCTGGTTGCCTTCTTATCGGCCCATGGCGTGGTGTTGCTCAATAGGCGTCCGCTCAGGCTTGTTACCCATTTGGACCTGAGCGAAGAGCAATGTCTTGCCCTCTGTGGACTCATTGAGACCTTCAGTGCATCCAGTTTAAGCACGGCGTCTTGATATCTCAACGAAACGACCTTACATTCTTATTAATCGACCATTTGTCGATAATCTGTCGCTGCAAGCCTGCATAGGAGCACGCCATGTACAAACATTTTCTTATTCCTACCGATGGGTCTGAGCCCTCGGAAGCGGCCGTCGATGCCGCGCTCAAACTCGCAGCAGAAACCGGCGCCAAAGTCCTTGCATTGAATATTCAAATGCCCTTCGTACCACCGGCATTCGCAGAGATGCCTATTGCCGCGCCATTTACTGACGCCGAATACGAGAAAGCTGTGATGCAGGCTTCGGAGCGAGAAAGCTGTGATGCAGGCTTCGGAGCAAGTGCTTGCCTCGGTGAAAGCCAGGGCTGATGCCCTACAAGTGAGTTGTAAAACCCTGACCAAGCTTGATACAAGCGTGTGGGAAACCATTATCGACGTGGCTGACGATGAGGCATGCGATCTGATCTTCATGGCTTCCCATGGTCGCAAAGGCCTTGCGGCCTTGATTCTTGGAAGCGAGACTCAAAAAGTACTCACGCATAGTGGCGTGCCCGTTCTTGTTCACCGTCGGCCCCAAGACGCAGACTGATTCGCAGCAAAGGACCCCTGCTTAGTCGCCTGTCTGTACCCTTAGGGCTAGGGGCTGCGTCTATGCCCCGGGCGCAGTAACCGTGTAATTAAGCGCCATGCGACCGCCGTCGGGATAAATAATCTGCCCGGTGAGGTACGAGGCCTGTTCGCTCATCAAGAAGGCGGCCACTTGTGCAACCTCATCGGGTTCCCCAAGGCGTTGCAAGGGTGTACGTGACATGATTTTTTGCTTGGCCTGCTCAGACTGCATCACAGCATGTCTCGCTAATTCGGTCGCAATGGTGCCTGGGCCGACAGCATTAACCCTAATGCCATACTCGGCCAGCGACATCGCGCTGACCCGGGTGAGTTGATTGACCCCACCTTTAGACACCGCGTAGGGCAACTGGTCAGGGATGGCCAGCAGGGCATTGACGCTTGACATGTTGACAATCGAACCGCGAAGCTTTTCAGACACCATATGTCTCGCCACCACCTGGCTGAACATGAAATAGCTACGAATATTCACAGCCAAGACACGATCGAAGTCCTCATCCTTAAGATCAAGAAAGTGGCATCCGTGGATAA
>VGHV01000304.1 GCA_016868095.1 Betaproteobacteria bacterium | reverse complement strand
GACTCTTCTTTGAAAGGAGCCTCTTTGGAAAAGCGCTGCGTGCGACGGCAGTCAATCAGACAGGGGCACGCCTCATGGGCATCGCGCCCGCGTTTGCCGGTCGACTTGTCTTTGTGCTTGCTGCACTGATGGGTGCCTACTCAGGCATGTTGATTGGACCGATTACCACCATCTACTATGACACCGGGTTTTTGATCGGATTAAAGGGTTTCGTTGGTGCCATTATTGCGGGACTTGCTAGTTATCCGCTTGCCGTAGGGGGAGCCTTGTTGGTCGGTTTGCTAGAAGCTTATTCGTCCTTTTGGGCAAGCTCTTTTAAAGAAGTCATCGTCTTTGCTCTGATTATTCCAGTCTTGCTCTGGCGCTCTGTGCGTCATCAGGATTTGGATGATGAGGCATAAGCATATGGCTCAAAGGGCGGATCGTTCTCGACAAGCCTTGCGCTATGGATGGATGGCGCTATGTTTGCTGTGGGCTGCCGCGCCTTTGTATTTACCTGCCTACTACCTCACGATTGCGAACCACATTGGGATGGTAGCTTTGGTTGCTTTAGGATTAGTCCTGATGACTGGTGTTGCCGGGCTGACCTCGTTTGGCCAGGCCGCATTTGTCGGGCTTGGGGCCTATGTGAGTGCGGTATTGACGACCACCTATGGCCTTTCCCCCTGGCTTGGCTTGCTTGCCGTGGTTGTCGTGACTGTTTCGATCGCTTTCGCACTGGGTGCGATCACGCTTCGCCTTTCAGGCCACTACCTGCCGCTTGGAACAATAGCCTGGGGACTTAGCCTTTATTTTCTCTTTGGTAATTTGGAAATACTAGGTGGTCACACCGGTTTGTCATCGATTCCGCCGATTGAGGCCTTTGGATATGGCCTGAAATCTGCTGCGTCGATTTATTATTTAATTTGGGTCGTTCTTTTTCTTGCCATCGTTCTCAGCGACAATCTGCTTCATTCGCGTGAGGGCCGTGCGATTCGTGCGCTTAAGGGTGGTGTGATTGTTGCCGAGTCGATGGGTGTCAACACGGCTCGCTCCAAAATGATTGTTTTTTTGCTTGCTGCCCTCTACGCAGGCATATCGGGTTGGATTTACGCGCATTACCAACGTTTTGTAAATCCCTCACCCTTTTCTTTGCACATAGGTATCGAGTACTTATTTATGGCGGTGCTTGGCGGTGCGACCCAAGTCTGGGGAGCTTTACTTGGTGCTGGGCTCGTGACGCTACTTAAGGAATGGCTACAAGATCTACTGCCACGACTGCTAGGTTCATCAGGCAACTTTGAGACCATTATTTTTGGTTTGTTTTTAGTACTTTTGCTTCAGCATGCTCCCAAGGGGCTTTGGCCCCATGTCGAGCGACTCTTTCGACGTTCAAGTTTCAAGTCTCAGAAGATCGATCCCATACAAGCCTCAATCAATGATACGAATCACACCGATCTAAGTGCTGCGGTATTGCCCAAGCGTTTGCGTCAATCAGGCACGAGCGCCGATTACTTGCTTGAAGCACGTGGCCTTGAAAAGCGCTTTGGTGGCTTGATCGCAAACCAAGACATTAGTCTCGGGCTCAGGCCGAGCGAAATACTCGCACTGATTGGTCCAAATGGTGCGGGCAAGAGCACGCTCTTTGACTTATTGACCGGCGTTCAAAAACTTGATGCCGGGACGATTTATTTCTCAGGCGAGGCAATTCATGGCAGACGAGCCCGGGACATTGCCCGGCTTGGCTTGTCTCGCAGCTTTCAGCATGTTCGTTTACTACCCGAAATGAGTGTCCTCGAAAATATAGCCTTAGGGGCTCATTTGCGCGGCAGACATGGGCCTTTGCGCGCAGCGCTTCACCTAGAGCGAGAAGAAGAACGCGCCTTAATCAACGAGGCGCGAAATCAGGCCATACGGGTGGGCTTGTCAGATGTTATGCATGTGCCAGCCGGTTCGCTTGCACTTGGGCAGCAGCGCACCCTTGAGATAGCTCGGGCACTCGCTGGCGACCCGCTCGCCTTACTGCTCGATGAGCCTGCGGCAGGCTTGCGGTTTGGTGAAAAGCAAAAGCTTGCTGACTTGCTAAGAGCACTGAGAGCTGATGGTTTGGCGATTTTGCTTGTTGAGCACGATATGGCTTTTGTTATGAATCTTGCTGATCGTGTTGTGGTTATGGAGCACGGCGTTGTTATCGCCCAAGGTGAGCCTGCAAGAATTCAGAAGGATCCTCGAGTGATCGAGGCCTATTTGGGTGTTGATCTATCATGACAGTAGACCATGCCAACGAGGCCGGCCTTAAGGCATCTAATCCCGACCAAGTCGGCGTTAGGCCAACAGGCGATGAGCTATTGCGACTTGAGGGTATCCATGTCTCGTATGGCGAAGTCGAGGCTGTTCAGGGTTTGAGTCTTTGTATGCGACAAGGTCAAGTGTTAACCGTTATAGGTGCTAACGGCGCGGGGAAATCAACGCTTTTGCAGGCGATGATTGGTCTACTTGGCTATCGAGGGACCATGAGCCTTGATGGTCGATCGATCGATGGGGCTGACGTCGAATCGAGAGTTCGTTTTGGTATGAATCTTGTACCAGAAAAGCGGGAGCTTTTCGTTTCGATGAATGTTGAGGATAACTTGATTCTTGGCGCCTTTCATCGGCGTCGCTTTGGAGCCGGTGATCGCCAACATCAGCTTAGCGATGTATACCAGCGATTTCCTCGGCTTGAAGAACGAAAGCAACAACTCGCTGGGACCCTTTCAGGCGGTGAACGCCAAATGCTAGCCATGGGACGAGCGCTCATGGGCCAGCCAAAGCTTTTGCTTCTTGATGAGCCTAGCCTCGGCCTTGCACCACGCGTCGTTGCCGATGTGTTTCGGGTGATTCGCGATTTGAAACAAACCGGTGTTTCGATCCTGCTTGTGGAGCAAAGTGCAAGAGCAGCCCTTCAGGTCGCAGATTATGCTTACGTGATGGAAACTGGACGTGTGGTCTTGCAAGGCGAGGCAGAAGACTTGCTCAAAGATCAGCGTCTGATGCAAAGCTATCTTGGCGGCCTACCTAAAGACCTTGACTGACAGGAATCGAGTATTTGGTGGGTGGTACAGGGTTTGAACCTGTGACCCCTGCCGTGTGAATACTCCGTACAAAATCAAAACCTCAATGTTTATGGGGCATACAGCACGATTTAAGCAGAGTAGTACGGTTTTGTAGTACGGTAGGTGTACTGACAAAACCAAACAAAATACGTATAAATCATACACTTGGCATCTTTTTGGCAAAGTAGATTTTCTATACTTTCGCCCAAATCTTACCATTTGAACGCCTCTACAAGCCGCGCTCATCGTAGCTTAAGTGTTGCCTTTTGCCTGCGTTTCAGTTCACGCTGCTGGCGTTGCCTTTCTCGTTCAGCTGCCAGCTGCTGCTTGCCACGCTCTACAGTTTGCTGAAGCGAGCGTATACGCAGCTGTTCAGGCGTTAAAGGTTTGGTGGGTGCTGAGATGACTTCTGCGACTAACATCTAGTATTTATCGCAGTCTCAGCAGCCCACTGCTAGTTCAGTGCTTTAGGTAGGGCGTGCCACTTACGCAGCCACGCCCATACTGTGCTTCTAATAGCAGCGTAGCTTGCCAAACGCTTTCAGCTCGCACCTCTGTTGTTAGCCAAGTTGCAGTCGTGCCAACCCGTACCAGCACAGTGGCAATATAGGTATACAGCTTCATTTTGCAAACCTCGCTCGCACAGCAGCACTGGCAGCTTCAATCTGCGTGTCCAACTCGCCAGCAGTCACAGCTGCTTTGACTGCCTCAAGTACAGTGACAAGCTCTTTGGCAGTACCAACTTCAACACTGTTTTTGCCTTTCGCCAGCTCCAACACGCGATTGCCATAGCGAACATGTAGACATACACGCCCTGT
>VGHV01000303.1 GCA_016868095.1 Betaproteobacteria bacterium | reverse complement strand
ATGGGTGAAGTCATTGCCAAAACGCTCGGTCGGGATTTGAAGGGCGACGGGGTTTTTGCACGCCATGGCCATACGGGCGCTCGCAAACAAGCAAGTATTGGTTTTTCGACAATTCGAGCTGGCGATATTGTTGGCGATCACACGGTTATGTTTGCAGGTGCCGGCGAGCGGGTCGAGATCACCCACCGCTCAAGCAGTCGGGCCAACTATGCCCTGGGTAGTTTGCGTGCCTGCCGCTTTCTGCAAGCAAAACAAAGCGGTCTGTATGACATGCAGGCGGTACTTGGTTTATCGGACATCGGGGGGCTTAAGCCGTGAGCATGCGAATCAGAAAGGCTGTTTTTCCCGTTGCTGGTATGGGCACGCGATTTCTGCCAGCAACCAAAAGTATTCCCAAAGAAATGCTTCCCATCGTCGACCGTCCAATCATCCAATACGCGGTTGATGAGGCGGTTGAGGCGGGTTGCGACACCTTGATTTTCGTCACGGGCCGCTCAAAGCGTGCTGTTGAGGATTACTTTGACCGAGCGCCAGAACTCGAAGCTGAATTGGAAGCCAAGGGGAAAACGGCCGCACTCGAGCTGGTGCGCAATATTGTGCCCTCCCACGTCAAGGTGCTCTTTGTACGTCAACCCATACCGCTCGGATTAGGCCACGCAGTGGCATGCGCTAGCCCATTGATCAATCCTGATGAGCATTTCGCGGTCATGTTGCCCGATGATTTGATCGATGGCTCACCGAGCGGCGTGCTTTCGCAAATGTTGCGCGCCATGCGTGATCAAACCGGCAGCGTGATTGCGGTGGAGCAGGTTGCGGGCAAAGACGTTAGTCAATATGGTATCGTCGCCCCAGAGAACGACGAAGGCCTGCTGATGCGCTTGCGCGGCGTTGTTGAGAAGCCCGCGCTTGAAGAGGCACCATCCAACCTTGCGATCGTCGGCCGGTACATCCTGCATGGCCAGGTACTTCAAACCCTCGCCACCCAAGGTCCTGGCAGCGGTGGTGAAATCCAGCTTACCGATGCGCTCGCCCAGGAGATCAACTCACGAGGCCTTTGGGCGTATCGCTTCGGTGGCAAGCGATTCGACTGCGGCAATAAGCAGGGTTTTCTGACTGCCAATATCCACTTCGGTCTCAAGCATGGTTATTGATGCGGGGATTGTCGCTACAGGCGCCCTGCTCGCACTGATGTCGATCAGCAGCTGGACGGTCATGATTCGCCAATGGCTGACCCTTAGATGGATGCGAACCAATATCGAAAACCTTTCCAACGCACTGATTAAAAACGGAAACATCAAAGATCTTTCACTTAGCTTTAGCGGTCGATCGCAGGAGCCCTGCAAACGCATACTCGACGCTGCTCAGGGCCTTCATGCACCAGGCGGCAGCTACCGCCAGCTTGATCACCAATCGCGCTGCGATATTGCACTGCGAGCCGTATTGCGTTCGCTCGACCAAAACATGAGCCGTGGGCTGGGCATGCTTGCTTCGATTGCTTCGACCTCGCCCTTTGTTGGGCTTTTCGGAACGGTTTGGGGTATTTTCGGTGCGCTTAGTGAGATCGCCCAAGTCAGCGAGGCTTCGATTCAAGCCGTTGCCCAACCCATGGGCGAGGCCTTGTTGATGACTGCTGCAGGGATCGCGGTTGCACTGCCTGCTGTGGTTGCATACAACCGTTTTTCCAGGATGCGTAAGGACTTAGCGCAAGATCTATGGACTTTGGCTGAAGACTTAAGAGACATTATCATCAGCGAATCGAGATCCCGCCAGGAGGCAGCGTCGGCACAAGCGATAAGCCCATGAGCGGCTTGAGTAGAGGGGATCGAGCACCGTCGGCTTTAGGTTCGGCACCAGGAAGTGAGTCCGAGCGCGGTGAGTTCATCAGCGACATCAATGTCACACCCTTTGTCGATGTGATGTTGGTAATGCTTGTCATTTTTATGGTGACAACACCTGCTTTACTTCCGCTGCTCAAGCTTGATTTACCTGGCACGCAGGCAGGCGCGACACTAGAAAGACAACAAACAGGCGATGTCAACCACTTGCTTTTCGAACTTGCAGCCGACGGCAGCATGCGGCTTAATCGGGAACCTGTCGAGAGGGAAGCATTACTGGCCGAACGCTTTGCCCAAGCTGCAGCACAAAGGCCGCAACCCGAATTGCAATTAAGGATTGATGCCAGCGTTTCCTATGCGCAAATTTCCCGAGTCTTTTTGCTTGCCCAAGAACAAGGCCTTAGCAGCATGAGCTTGGTCATGGATCAAGGTGCAGCGGCAGCCAGTACCGCATCGCGTACCAAACCGTAGGTCAGCACTTCAGGCAATACCTGAGGCGGTCGATCACGGCGCAAAACCAAATAAAGCGGTACACCGCGTCGGCCATATTGGCTTAATGTCTCTGTAATGCGCGGGTCTTGCTTGGTCCAATCACCTCGAAAGCTGCGAACTTTTTGTGTTTCAAAAAGCTGCGAAACCGCATCGGTTGAAAGCACCAATTGCTTATTCACCTGACAGCTCACACACCAGGCAGCTGTAAAGTCAATAAACACGATCTCGCCAGCACTTAATGCCCGATCGACCGCCTCAGGCGACCACGTCGACCAGGCGCTTGCAATTTGAGGTTCAAGGCTTTGCTTTGACGCATCAAGGTCGCGCCGCTCGTCGTGTTGCAACCCGGCAATAGGCAGACCCAGGCTGAGGACAAGCAAGCCCAGGCTGAAAGCTGCGCTAAAGCGACGTGACTCCGATCGCATCCATCCGCTTTGCACGCGTTCGCCATAGAGCCAGCAGGCACAAAGCAAACAAACGGCTGAAAAGCCCAAGCGAAGCACCGAATCAAGATCAGTTTGCAACACATAAACCCAAGCAAGCCATACAGCGGCAAGAAACATCGGAAACGCCATTGCCTTCCGGGTCCAGAGCATCCATGGACCCGGCTTAGGGAGTCGATGAATCCATTGCGGCTTAAGTGCCAGCGCACCATAGGGTAGTGCCATTCCGACAGCCAAGGCTGTAAACACGGCCATCGCTTGGGCGGGCCCCTGGCTCAGGCTTGCGCCAAGGGCTGCACCCATCATCGGTGCCGTGCAAGGCGTCGCCACTAAAACCGCAAGAATCCCAGAGCCCAAGGCCCCAAACTCAGCTTTCCCAGCCCAATGCATAAAGCCAGAACCAACTTCAAATAAACCAAGTAAGTTTGCGCCAATTAACAAAAATAGTAGAAACATGGCGAGTACAAATCCAGGCTCCTGCAATTGAAAGCCCCAGCCGATTTGTTCCCCACCAGCCTGCAACAAGACAACGACGAGCCCGAGCGCCCAGAAGCTCAGTAAAACGCCAAGGCCGTACAAAAGCGAGGCCTTGCGGACGCCTTGTTCAACCTTGCGGACGCCTGGTTCAATCGAGACGGGACGCTCGGGGCCTGATGTTGCGGCTAAGTCAGGCTTGGGTACCAGACTTAAAAGTTTGATCCCAATAACCGGGAAAACGCAGGGCATCGCATTGAGTAGAAAGCCACCGAGCAGTGCCATGAGCATGAGCAACATCACGCCCTGATCAGGCGCGGCGAGCGCAGTGCCGGCTTGTGCAGAAGCCATCGCCTTTGCGCCGCCCTTCGCGGAGGCATCAGCCGTTGAAGCGGCTGACCTTTCGACCGATGAGGTCGCGGATCCCTTAACCGATGAGGCTGCAGCGTCTTCAACTGATGCCGTCGCACTCGCCGCAACGACTTTATAGCTGCTTTTACCCAGCTGCAGATAACCATTAATCGAAAGCTCACCCTTAAAGCTTGGATCGGCTGCAAGGATTAATCGAAAACCACGCTCCTTGTCGACCTGCAGAACCTGCTTGGCAGGATTGCTCATCCAGCCCGCTTGCTCTGGGAAATAGCTTGGCTTGATCGAC
>VGHV01000302.1 GCA_016868095.1 Betaproteobacteria bacterium | reverse complement strand
TAAAACGGGAAACAAACTCGCCAGCCATATGCTGAGCATCGGCAGCACTGCCGCCATTGCCCGCAAATAGAATCTTGCCGCCGGCTTTTAGCGACCCGACGCAAAGCTCAACCACCGCTTCAATAGCTTGAAGCATCGCCTTATCGCTCGCAAGGCTTTGAGCAAGCACACTTGATGCGCATAAATCGTCTTGTATCGATGTCATGTCTTGAGTCGATGTCATTGTCTTGTGCCGAGATGGTTAAGCACAATACGCCCAGCCACCATCGTGAGTCGATTCCGCCCAACAAGTTCTCGTCCCCAATAGGGCGTGTGCTTGCCCTGCGAATGAAGGCTTGAGGCGTTTACAAGCCAGCGATCCTCAGGATCGAACACACACAAATCGGCAGCAGCGCCCGGTGCAATCACACCCGCGTCGATTCCAAGCACAGTAGCAGGTTGTCTCGTTAGTCGATCGATAGCATGGGCAAGATCGATACGCGATTCGCTGGCCCACTTAAGTGTGAGCGGTAGCAAAAGCTCCAAGCCGCTTGAGCCCGCCGCAGCTTCTGCAAAAGGTAATTGCTTTTCATCGTCGTCAACAGGCGTGTGATCCGAACAAATAGCATCGACCACCCCGCTTTGTAGCGCAGCGCGCAAAGCATCACGATCGCGTTGGGCACGAAAAGGAGGATCAACCCGCATATTGGGATCAAAGTATCCAATATCGATATCGATCAAATGTAAATGATGAACAGCAACATCAGCACTCACTGCAAGTCCGTCTTTGCGCGCCTGCTTTAAAAGTTCAAGGCCTGCCGCAGACGACATGCGGCACAAATGGACTCGCGCACCGGTTGCCGCCATCAACTCAAAAATCGTATGCAAGGCCACCGTCTCGGCCATAACAGGCACGCCCGACAGTCCCAAACGACCAGCTACGGCACCGCTATGGGCAACACCGCCTCGTGATAAAAAATAATCGCACGGCTGAATCCAAAGCGTATAACCAAAACTTTTGGCATATTGCATCGCACGCAATAAAACCTGAGTATCGGTAAACATCGCCCCAGCGTGGCCAAAGCCAATACAACCTGCCTCGGCAAGCTCAGCCATTTCAGTGATCACTTCGCCCTTTAAGCCTACGGTCATCGCCCCAAGCGGGTAGAGCGAGGCGGCTTGCAGCCCTCGAGCACGGTGCTTGAGCATCTCAACAAGACCGGGTTCATCCAGTGGCGGATCGGTATCGGGCGGGCAAGACAGCGACGTAATGCCGCCCTCAAGTGCAGCTTGCATTTCCGACTCCAGGGTTGCCTTGTATTCAAAGCCTGGCTCGCGGAGTCGGGCAGCCAGATCTACAAGACCTGGAGCGATACAGTATTGAGAAAGATCCAGATTTAGATCGGCAGAAAAACCAAGGGGCTCTTTACCGATCGCAAGAATCTTTCCGTCAGCGATATAAAGGTCAGTGTGTGCGTCATGAAGCTTTGCGCTCACGCCATCGAGCATCACCGGACCAAGCAAGCGGCCACCCTTCAGGCTGATTCTCATGCGCTTGCCACCAACAAACTCATCACCGCCATGCGAACAGCAATCCCAAAGGTAACCTGCTCAAGAATGACGGCCTGGGGACCGTCTGCGACCGCCGATTCGATCTCGACCCCACGATTCATCGGTCCTGGGTGCATGACGATGGCATCGGGCTTTGCTAAAGCAAGTTTTTCTTGGGTGAGCCCGTAATTTTTAAAGTATTCCTGCGCCGAAGGCAGCAAAGCACCGCGCATCCGCTCATGTTGCAGTCGCAACATGATGATCACATCAACGTCTTTCAGCCCTTTTTTCATATCGGTATAAACTTGACAACCCATTTGTTCGAGTCCCGATGGCAGCAGGGTAAGAGGCCCAATCACTCTTACCTCAGGCACACCGAGGGTCGTCAGCGCATGAATATCGCTTCGCGCTACGCGCGAATGAAGCACATCACCCACGATTGCTACACGCAGCTGCGTGAAATCCTTCTTGAAGTGACGAATGGTGTACATGTCAAGCAGGCCTTGGGTGGGATGAGCATGCCGCCCGTCGCCTGCATTGATGACATGAACCCCTTCGCCTCTTGTTCGATTGACATGTTCGGCAATCAAAAACGGCGCACCGCTTGATGCATGTCGCACAACAAATATATCGGCATGCATCGCCACCAGATTATCGATGGTATCAAGCAGAGATTCACCCTTGGCAGCCGATGAGGTATTGATATTCAGATCCACCACATCGGCAGACAGCCGTGTTGCAGCGATTTCAAAGGTTGTGCGCGTGCGCGTGGAGTTTTCAAAAAAGAGATTGAAAACGCTTTTCCCGCGCAACAAAGGAACCTTTTTTACATCTCTTGTGTTAACGCCCAAGAATCCCTTGGCAGTATCGAGAATATGGTGAATCAATGCTCGAGGTAAACCCTCGATGGTGAGAAGGTGTTTGAGTTCACCGTTTGCGCTAAGTTGAGGATGGGGCATTGATTCAATCGTTCGACTGAGGAGCGATTAAACCAGAAATTGGTGTGGACTTGGGCTAAGAAGAGAAAAAATCTACTTCGATTCTCATCACTGACCTGCAGCCGCTCCTGCTTCAAGCGCAAGTTTGGCTTGTCTCACACCGTCTTCAAGCGCCCAAGTGGCGAATTCGGAAGAGGACTTTGATGGGGCAACCTCATTGCCACTAGCTAGTATCCGCTTGACTAATTCGGGATCCCGTAAAACAGCTTGGCTTGCTTCAAATAGCCTTTGCACGATGGGTGCGGGCAATCCCGGCGGCCCAAACAAACCGAACCAAAAACTGTACTCGTAGCCTGAAACGCCACCTTCTGCAACGGTAGGAAGCTCCGGGAAAATCGGCGACCGATTTGCAGAAGTCACTGCAATAATCTTGAGCTTATTTGCCTTGGCAAGTGGCAATGCCGAAGGCGGCGTTGCGAAGGTTAGCTGGGTCTCGTCGGAAGCCACCCCTTGCAGCGCGGGTGCACCGCCCTTGTAGGGTACGTGCACTATGTCGACGCCAGCCGCGTTGGTGAAGAGTAGCCCAGGTAGGTGCGTGCCGCCGCCGACGCCCGATGATGCATAGTTAAGCTTGCCAGGAGCAGCCTTCGCACGCTTAATTAGTTCTGGAACATTCTGAATTCCAGATCCTACCGAAACCGCAAGTAATAGCGGCGCAGTAGTCCATCGACTAATGGCCGTGTAGTCCCCTGGCTGATGCTTGAACTGCTTGTAGATTGCCTGCAAGGTACCCAGATGGCTGGAGTTGTGCATGAACAAGGTGTAGCCGTCCGCAGCTGCGGTTGCTGCAGCCGCGGCGGCAATCGTTGTACCGCCACCAGGCTTATTATCGACAACTACCGCCTGGCCCAAATGCTTTGACAAGGCCTCAGCGATTGGTCGAGCAACAGCATCTGCTCCGCCACCCGGAGGAAAACCAATGATCAATCGAATCGGTTTTGATGGATAAAGCTGTTGGGTTTGCTGGGCTACGCTTGCTCCGCTAATCGATCCTAAAGTTAGCGCAAGGAGGATCAGCAGCTTTTTATGGCCGGTCAAAACGGTAGCCATCATGTTTCGCCAGCGCATTGGTTCTCGGTTAATCGAGCTTGATATTTCCATCGCGAATGATCTTTCCCCACTTACGAATTTCAGACTCAGTAAAGTTTGTTAAATCCTGCGGCGATCCACCGCCCAAACTTGCACCTTGGGATTCGATCGTTTCGCGAACATCAGGCATCGCAAGAATCTGATTCAGTTCCCTATTGAGTCGCGCCACAATGACTGCGGGTGTTCCTGTTGGTGCAAGAAGCGCAAGCCAAGTCGCGGCTTCGTAGCCAGAAAGACCCGACTCGGAGATGGTCGGAACGTTTGGCCAAGCCTGAAGTCGCTTGGTTG
>VGHV01000301.1 GCA_016868095.1 Betaproteobacteria bacterium | reverse complement strand
CGAATCTTTTGCTCCGTAGCATCACCGCAGAATGCTTTGAGCGTTGGCAGTCAAAGCTGCGATGGATCGATTTCCGAGTGGGCTGGCCTTTTTACGCCCAAGGTGATGTGATAAGTCACGCTCTTTTCCCGGTCTCTGGGGTGTTTTCAATGGTCATGACCCTTGAAGATGGTGAGACGGTTGAAACAGCGACAGTCGGGCGCGAGGGTTTTGTGGGCTTTCCCTTGGCCCTTGGGGCAAGCCAATCGATTAATGCGGCGATTGCCAAGGTTGCAGGTGGTGGCTACACCCTAGACGCAAGCAGCATGCGCACGGAACTGTTGCGCTTTGAATTACATAATCAGCAACTTTTTTGGCGCTACACCCAGGCGATTTTGGCCCAGGCAAGCCGAATGACAGGTTGCGCCCATCATCACCAACTTGAACAGCGTTTATGCCGCTGGTTGCTCCAAATTCTCGATCGAGTCGATCAGCCCGTCTTGCAACTCACTCACCAAACCATGGCTGAACGACTCAGCGTGAGGCGCGAGGGCATCAGCACGGTCGCTGCCGTCTTACAAGATGCCGGATTGATCCGATACAGCCGTGGCCGCCTCGAGATCATTGATCGAAAAGGACTCGAGCAAAGAGCTTGTGAATGTTACCGAGGCGTTGTGAATGACTATCGACGCCTGCTCGATCCTGGATTGTTCAAAAGCTCAAAAACCTAAGGGATTAAGTCGGCGCCTTCACGCGATAAAACCGCACGTAAAGTGCCGGAACAACTAAAAGGGTTAAAACCGTCGCAACCAGCAATCCGCCCATGATGGCAAGTGCCATAGGACCCCATAAGACGTCGCGCGATAAGGGAATCATGGCAAGAATTGCTGCAGCCGCGGTCAGGACAATCGGTCTGAATCGTCGGACCGCCGACTCGCGTACTGCCTGCCAGGCGGGCGCGCCCTGTTCACAATCGATGCGGATCTGCTCGACCAAGATCACGGTA
Source organism: Betaproteobacteria bacterium (assembly GCA_016868095.1). Classification (GTDB taxonomy): domain Bacteria; phylum Pseudomonadota; class Gammaproteobacteria; order Burkholderiales; family Burkholderiaceae_E; genus UBA3064. The sequence goes on along the minus strand of VGHV01000301.1, from coordinate 2,938 downwards.
TTGCGCATGATCATGCCCCCGAGTGCGATCGTACCAAGCATTGCAACAAAGCCGAATGGCTTTGAAAACAGTAACAAAGCCCCGGCAACGCCCACAATGCCAAGAGGCGCGGTGATCAAGACCAACAAACTTAAACCTAGAGTTCTAAGTTGGAGCATCAATAAGGCACAAACAATGGCAAGCATCATTGGCATACCCGCGTTAATCGAGGCCTGAGCCGCAAGATTGTCCTCAAAAGGCCCGCCGATTTCGACGCGATAATCCGGCGGTAGCTTTGCTTTAATTGCTCCAAGTTTCGCATCAATGGCCAGTGCTAAATCAGGTGCCTGAATGCCATCAACCATGTCAGCACGAACCGTTAGGGTAGGCATACGACTTCGGCGCCAATAAATCGGCTCTTCCATCGCCATCTCGATGCGTGCAAGTTGCTCCAAGGGGATAGATTTCCCAAATCCATTGGTCACCTGTATCGAAGCAATCCGATCGAGTTGCTCGCGTTCATCGGGCGTTGATCTCAAAACAATATCGATCAACTGGTCATATTCTCGATACTGGCCAATTGCCGTGCCATTCAAAGCGCTCGATACCGCTCGCCTGATCTGCGCTGTTGATAATGCAGCGGCACGCGCTTTGTCCTGATCTACTTCGACCCTCAGCACGGGGCTTTGGTCGCCCCAATCGATATGAGTTTCGACGGTGCTGGGATTGGCGCGAACCTGATTGGCAACCTGAGCAGCGATCTCCTTTAAGCGCGCGGGGTCAGGTCCCATCACCCGAAACTGAATCGGATAAGCAACCGGTGGTCCAAGCGGGGTTCGGAATACGCGGGCACGTACCCCAGGAAAATCCTCAGCGAGCTGTCTTCGCAGGCTTGCAAGCACTTGATCACGACTTGCCACATCCGATGTGAGAATGACAAATTGTGCGAAGTTAGGTCGATAGAGTTGCTGATCGAGCGACAAGTAATAGCGCGGCGACCCGTTACCAACATAGCTCACAAAGGTTGAAACCTGCTTATCGGCCAAGAGTATGTTTTCCAAACGCTTAGCCTCGAGCTCGGTCGCTTTCAGACTCGAGCCTTCCGGAAGCCACATCTCGACCAGCAGTTCAGCACGATCAGACGAAGGAAAAAATTGCTTCTCAGTTGCTGCCATACCAAAAACACCGAGCACAAAACTCAGAACAGTCGCCAGAATCGTGAGGTTAGCGTGGCGCATGCACCAGTTGATCAGCGCCCTCAGGCGCCGATAAAATCCGCTATCGAAGACTTCGCTGTTATGGCTAGCCTGCGCCTCGGCCTGCCCTTGATTGGCATGACTAACCTTTGCCGCCGCCTGCCCTTGATTGGCATGACTACCCTGTGCCGCCGCCTGCCCCTTTATGGCGTCATCGTGCTTTGACTTAAGCAGGTAATAACCTAGAAACGGCGTTGCGAGCACCGCAGCAACCCATGAAACCAATAGCGCTAAGGACACCACGGCAAAGATCGCAAAAGTGTACTCACCGGTTGAAGACTTAGCTGTTGCGATCGGCAAAAATCCAGCAGCGGTAATCAGGGTACCGGTGAGCATGGGGAAGGCCGTACGTTGGAAGGCATAGGTTGCTGCCGCGAAACGATCAAAACCTTCTTCGATTTTTCGCGCCATCATTTCTACAACGATCATCGCATCGTCAACGAGAAGGCCTAGCGCGATAATCAAAGCGCCGGTCGACACCCGATGCAGATCAATGCCAAACCAAGCCATGCCAAGAAAGGTTGCGGCAAGGACCAACGGGATCGTGAGCGCAACAACCCCACCCGCTCGCAGGCCTAAGCTTAAAAAACTAACAGCAAGGACAATGGCGACCGCCTCAAGCAGCGATTGCATAAAGAGGCCCACCGCCATTTTCACCAAACGCGGTTGATCAGAAACCTTAGCCGCTTGGATCCCAGCGGGCCACTCTTGTTGCATCGCGAGCATGGCCGCATCAAGATTTGATCCAAGTTTTAAAACATCACCACGGCGAACCATCGATACGGCAAGCCCGATCGCTTCTTTGCCACCGTAGCGCATCGTGTAAACCGGCGGGTCTTGGTAGGCTCGATGAACGCGCGCAATGTCCGATAATTGCAGGCTGCGGCCATTGATAAAAATCGACAGTTTTGAAATCGAATCAAGGGTTTCAAACCCACCACTGATTCGTAAAGGAATCGACAACTGAGGCCCGTGGACCACCCCTGAGGGGGAAATCAAATTCTGCGTTTGTAACTGGGCAATCAGTTGACCTGGATCAAGACCGAGCGCAGCGAGTTTGGAGCTCGACACTTCGATATAAATCTTCTCATCTTGAACGCCTATCAGTTCGATTTTTGACACATCCGGAATACGTAATAAGTTTTGGCGGACTTGCTCGACATGGCGTTTGAGTTCAGCAAGACTGAAACCATCGCCTGTAAACGCCCAAATCGAACCAAAAACATCACCAAACTCGTCATTAAAAAATGGACCCACTAAATCAGCCGGTAGCTGGCCTTTCAAGTCACCAATCTTTTTGCGAACCTGATACCAAATCTGGGGAACCTCCGCTGCGGGCGCAGTATCGAGTAGTTCCAAAACAATTAAGGATTCGCCAGCCCTTGAGTAGCTCCTCGTGTGCTTGAAGTACGGGATCTCCTGGAGCTTTTTCTCAATTCGATCCGTCACCTGCTGATCGGTCTGCTCGGCGCTCGCGCCAGGCCATATACTGCGGATCACCATGGCTCGAAAAGTGAAATCGGGATCTTCGCGCTGACCTAATTTGAAGTAGGACATCGCACCGGCGATAGCGATGACCGCGATAAAAAATATACTCACCTGCGGCCAACGCAAAGCGAGCGCAGAAAGATTCCAAACCGAGCTTTGGCTCGGTGTGCGAGGAGCATGTTTCATCGCTTAAGCCCCTGTCCAACGAATCTTTT